>JAJSAJ010000462.1 GCA_024274855.1 Planctomycetota bacterium
ATTGGTTTGGATATCAATATGGTGGCCACTCCCGGCAAGCGTCTGCTGTTTTCGCTGACCATCTTGCCCTGGCTGCTATTTCCCATCGGCCTGGTCGTTTGCGCCGTCCGCCGGCAATGGTGGCGTGTGGCGATTTGGTTGATCGCCGCTGTGGCGGTCTCGGCGGTGATCGGCGGCTTTTTGCTGGTGGTCGACTCCGGCAAATGGACGACCGAAGTGCATTATTCGTGGTCGTGCTGGTACGTGGTGCTGACGTTCGGCGCCTACGCCTGTGGGTTGTTCATGGCCCCCGCGGCGGCGATGGGCTGGTTTGCACGTTTCCTCCGCCACCGCGCCGCCAACCGAAAAACGATGGGCACCCGGACCGGATGATTTGTGTAGTAGAACGGAATTCATTCCGTTCAGGACACGCGAACGACGGAAAAAGTCCGTCACTCCCAGAGCTGTTCGATGATTTTGACGGTAGCCTGGGCGGCCGCGGCAGGCTTGAGCGCCGTGTCCGCCACGCCGGAAACCACTCGGGTGACATTGTGATCCGCGCGCCCGGGTTGGCTCCAGAGTGCTGTCGGCAGCGCCGTAATGTAGGCCGAGAAGGCGTGGTGCACCGTCTGGATGCGAACCACGGCCCGGCTGCTATCGAAGATGGCGGTCCAATGCGGTACCATTGATTTCATGCCGACAGACCACAAGCAACAGAAAGCTCAGACCGAACCAAGAGACGATCGCTTCGACACCACGCACTGGAGCATCGTGCTGGCGGCAGCGCATCGGTCATCGCCGGATTCGGACGAGGCATTGGAGTCATTGTGCCGGACTTACTGGTATCCTCTTTATGCGTACGTCCGGCGACGCGGTTACTCGGCGGACGATGCGAAGGATTTGACCCAGGAGTTCTTCGCCCGGTTGCTGGAGAAGGGTTACCTTCAAACCGCCGATCGCCAGCGGGGTCGGTTCCGGTCGTTTCTGCTGACCGTCCTCAAGCGGTTTCTGTCGAAAGAGCGCGAGCGGGCCGAGGCTCAGAAGCGGGGCGGTGGACGGAAGCTGCTGTCGATCGATTTTACGTCCGGCGAAGACCGCTACCGCCTCGAACCGTCACACGACTGGACTGCCGAAAGAGTTTTCGAACGCCGCTGGGCATTGACGCTGTTGGATCAAGTGCTCAACCGACTGGGCCGCGAGTACGCCGAAAAGCAGAAAACGCAGATTTTCGAGCATCTCAAGGTCTACTTGACGGGTAGTTCGGGCGCACCGGCTTACGCCGAAACTGCCGCGGCCCTAAGCATGTCTGAATCCGCGGTCAAAGTCGCGGTGCACCGGCTGAGACAGCGCTATCGTGAACTGCTCAAAGACGAAATCGAGCATACCGTCGCCAGCCCGGACGACGTGGACGACGAGTTGAATCAGCTCCTGGACGCCCTTCGCGCCGAGAAATCCTGAAACTGCTGTAACCTTCCGACAGGTTTCCGTAAGTTACTGAGTGGACGCATAAATTCGTTTAACGGCAAGCCGAAGGCGATGGTATTTGTCAAAAACACAGGAGAAGTCGCCTGCGGCTTGCCGTTAAACAAGCTTGGCAGGCAGTTTATGCGTAGGCTCTACAGATTGAGAGACAACCTGTCGCGGAGGTGGTTGATGGCGGAAACAAATCGTTGTCCACAATGCGGTGCGGAATTGGCCTTGGATGCTCCGGGCGGGCTGTGTCCGGAATGTTTGCTGAAACGGGGGTTAGAGAGCCACGACTCGTTGCGCGATGATGCCACCGCTACGGCCACGCTTCTAGCCGGTGCCGATGCTGGCACAGGGGGCAGCGCCGAGGGAACTCATGCCCCGACAACCCGTACGACCGTGCGTTACTTCGGCGACTATGAACTGCTGGAGGAAATCGCGCGCGGAGGAATGGGTGTGGTCTACAAAGCGCGGCAGATGAACCTGAAACGAGTTGTTGCGCTCAAGATGATCCTGGCCGGACATTTGGCGTCTGACCAAGACGTCCGGCGATTTCAAACGGAAGCCGAGGCGGCCGCCAACCTGCAACATGCAAACATTGTCGCCATCCACGAAGTCGGTCAGCACGAGGGGCAGCATTACTTCTCGATGGATTACGTCGAGGGTCAAAGCCTGGCCCAATTGATCCGGGAGAACCCACTTCCAGCGAGAAAAGCTGCCGAATACTTGAAGACGGTGGCTGAGGCGATCGCCCATGCTCACGAACAAGGAACGCTGCACCGCGATCTGAAGCCATCGAATATCCTGATCGACACGAGCGACCAGCCGCGGATTACCGACTTTGGTCTGGCGACACGCGTCGAGGGCGATAGTGGTCTGACAGCAACAGGGCAGGTCCTCGGAACACCCAGTTACATGCCGCCGGAACAGGCAGCCGCCAAACGAGGCGACATCGGCCCGGCCAGTGACGTCTATTCCTTGGGCGCGATCTTGTA
>JAJSAJ010000463.1 GCA_024274855.1 Planctomycetota bacterium
ACGTGGCCGATCGGCATCTATCAGATTTTGGATTCGCAAACTGCAAAATGGATGACACTTGAGTTGCACCCCCCCCAGGCGGGCGGCCGAATAAGGCAACTTTCGACCCGTGAACTTGCCGCTCCCAATGAACCACATCATCGAGGTGAAATATGCAAGTACGATTCTCGCCGGCTGGTATCCGACCGTTTGCGTTCGCTCTTTTTTTGGCGATTTCCACCATGGTGTCCGCGGATGAAACGACACCCAACTCGAGAACACCGTCCCGCAGCAACAGCAAGGAGCCGGCCAAGGTCAATAACGGTCCGTCGCGCGATGCCGCAATCTGCCCGACGAAAGGTCCAATCAAACTGTTCAATGGGCACAACCTTGACGGGTTCTACACGTGGTTTCGCAACTCGCAGTACGCGGACCCAAAGAGAGTGTTTACCGTCGTTGACGGCATGATCCGCGTTTCGGGCGATGGCTACGGTGGCCTGATCACGAACCGCAAGTACCGCGACTATCACCTGGTCGTCGAATTCAAATGGGGCAAGAAGACTTGGGGCAGCCGCGTAGCGCGTGCTCGGGATTCCGGCATATTGGTCCATTGCTGGGGACCCGACGGTAGTTATGGCAACACCTGGCCGACGTCGATCGAGGCGCAGATCATTGAAGGCGGCGTCGGCGACATCCTTGTCCTCAGTGGATCCGACCCAGCCACCGGCACACTACTGCAGACATCGCTAACTGCGGAAGTCACGAAGGACCGCGACGGTGAAATGGTGTGGAAACAGGGTGGCAAACGCGTGACGCTTTCAAAGGGCCGCGTCAACTGGTTCGGGCGCGATGTAGATTGGGTGGACAAGATCGGTTTTCGTGGCAAGAACGATGTCGAAAGTCCTCTCGGCCAGTGGACGCGATTGGAAGTGATCGCGGACGCCAACCATTTAACCTATAAGGTCAATGGTGTCGTTGTGAACCAAGCCGTTGATGTCAAGCCGGACTTCGGCAAAATCCTGTTACAGACGGAGCAAGCTGAAATCTTCGTTCGGCGACTTGAACTCTGGCCGTTGGACAAGGCAAACCAGGAGATCAAAGAGTGACCGTCAAAGCGCGGACAAGAAACGGGGGTAGCCATGTGTTCAAAAAGAGCCGTGCCGCTTGGACGGTTTCCCATGACGTTCCTGACGGCTGCCGTGATTTTGAATGGGATCGTGCTCGCTTGGCTATCGTGGAGCGCGTATTTCTCTTATCAGATCACGAAAGTGGCCAGGCAGCGGAACGTCAAAATCGAGCAGTTGCGCGGCACGATTATCCACCTCGACGAGGTCTTAACAATGTCGGCCCGCATGGCTGCAGCTACGGGTGATCTGAAGTGGGAAGAGCGATATCGCCAGTACGAACCGCAACTTGATTCGGCGATAAAGGAAGCCATTGCCACGGTTCCTCAGGCTCACACGGGCAACACGGCCGCGAAAACCGACGCTGCAAATATGAAGCTCGTGGACATGGAGAACAGAGCCTTTGAACTCGTACGACAGGATCGTTTGGACGAGGCGCGATCTCTTTTTTTCAGCAGTGAGTACAAAACGCAGAAGCGAGTCTATGCGGAAGGAATGAGACGGTTTGCGAACATTCTCGATATTTCTTCCAGAGAAATGCTGAAAGAGGAACAGCGAAGGGCTTATCGGAATATCACGCTTGCCGTTGCTGCGACCGTGATCCTGCTGATCGGATGGCTGTTTGTGTTGCGAACGATGCACAGTTGGCGAAATGCGCTCTTGGAGTCACATGACAAGTTGGAGGCACGCGTTGGGCAGCGAACGAGGGCGTTGAAAGCGAGCGAGATGAAGTTTAGGACGCTTTATGACTCGTCCAGAGACGCCATCATGATTCTCACGCCCGAAGAGGGATTTCTGGGCGGGAACTCAGCGGCAATCAAACTGTTCGGATGCCAGAATGAAGGAGAGTTCACCTCGTGCACTCCTGCCGACCTTTCGCCTGAACACCAGCCCGACGGATTTCTCTCCACCGTGAAAGCTGAGGAGATGATGGTGATCGCCATGGAAAAGGGATCGCATTTTTTCGAGTGGACGCACAAACGAATGGATGGAAGCGAGTTTTTCGCCACGGTCCTGCTGACCCAAATGGAACTCGAGGGCAAGAACTACCTACAGGCCACGGTCCGTGACATCACGGAGCAGAAGCGAGCGGCCGAAACGCTGCAAGCCGCGAAGGAAGCAGCGGAAGTCGCCAACCGAGCGAAGAGTGACTTCCTGGCCAGCATGAGCCATGAAATCCGTACGCCCATGAACGCCATTATCGGGATGACCGAACTGGTTCTGGACACCAAATTAGAGCCGTCGCAACGCGAGTACCTGGAAATGGTTGGGGAGTCCGCCGACTCCCTGCTGACCATCATCAACGGCATCCTCGATTTTTCAAAAATCGAAGCTGGCAAACTCGATCTGGAGAAGACGATTTTTGGCTTCCGCGAGCGGGTCGGGGATGTGATGAAATCGGTGGCCCTGCGTGCACACGACAAGGGGCTTGAACTGGCCTGCCGCATTGCCCCCGACATACCTGACGCTCTGCTCGGAGACCCTATTCGACTCGGCCAGATCATCCTCAATTTGGCTGGCAACGCTGTCAAATTCACCGAGGAGGGTGAAGTCGTGTTGGAGGTGAATTGCGAGTCTCGAACCGACCGCCAGGTTGTGCTGCACTTCTCGGTTCGCGATACAGGCATTGGAATTTCGGAAGACAAGTTAGCAATGATATTTGAAGCGTTTACGCAGGCTGATCCATCCACGACGCGCAAGCACGGAGGAACCGGCCTTGGACTGGCTATCACGTCCCGCTTGGTCGGTTTAATGGATGGGCGAATTTGGGCCGAAAGCCAGATCAATCAAGGGAGCGTCTTCCACTTCACTGCCCGCTTCACGTTGCCAATTGGCGGACTTCCTGACACTCCAAGAATCGGTCCCGCGGGCGTCCGTGGAACTCGCGTGCTGATCGTCGACGACAACGCCACTAACCGAATCATTCTGGAAGAAATGACTCGGAACTGGGGCATGCAGCCCACGACTGTCGAAAACGCTCACGAGGCAATCAGCACGTTGCGACAATCTCAAAGCGTGGAGACGCGAGTGGCGTTGGTATTGTCCGACGTGAACATGCCAGAAGTGGATGGCCTCACATTGACGAAGTGGATTCGGCAGGACCCGGTCTTGGCAGACACCAAGGTCATCATCCTCACGTCCGGCGCTCGTCCTGGGGACATGAAACGCTGCGATGAACTCCAGGTTGCTGCACACCTGATGAAGCCCGTTAAACAATCTGAACTCTTGGGCGCTATCGAGATGTCTTTGGGAGTTGCCGTTCCGGAAGACGAACAAGTGGAGGCGTATCCAGGTGAACCAAAGGAATCACTGCCGCCGCTGCATATCTTGCTCGCTGAGGACAGCCTGGTGAATCAAAAATTGGCTATTGGCCTTATGAAGAAAAAGGGACATTCAGTCCGTGTTGCCAATAATGGCAAAGAGGCCATCGCGGCATTAGCATCCCAGCAGTTTGATGTTGTGCTGATGGACGTGGAAATGCCGGAAATGGATGGCCTCGAAGCGACCGCTGTTATCCGCGTTAAGGAAAGGCAGACCGGTGAGCACATACCCATCATTGCGATGACAGCTCACGCGATGAAAGGAGACCGAGAACGATGCCTCGAGGCGGGAATGGATGGCTACGTGTCCAAACCGATTCGTGTCAAGCAGTTGTTTGAGACTCTGGAATCGGTACTTCAAGAACGTCGCCCGTGAATAGCGTTCCCGAAGAACGCCCCCTGCCAACGTTCTGCGACCGTCGCGGCGCTCAACACACTGAATAATGAAGTGCATCTCTAGATTTACCAACAGTCGCTCGGAGCGGGGACCGTATCTATGGAGCGGCCAGACTAGCTACGGTAGAGAGCTATTGAAGAACGAGCCCTGCTTCCGCCTTGGCAACGCGGGCATGCTTGTATGTTGCGCAGACCTCCAAAATGGAGGCAGGGGTAAAGTCATCGAGTTGTTGGTACTCTACTCTCGGGGAAACCAGGCAGAACAGGTTCAGTCCTGGTGGAAGACTTCTTCGGCAGGTGCCCAGACTTCGCTGGGCGGCAAGCTCTCGACCGGTGCCATACATGGTTTGCAAACGGCCCACCATCTTTGGGTCTCCGGATCAGCTGCCATTTTCTCCATGTCCGTGTCAAAGTCAGTGCCTATGTACTCGAAATAGCTGAACAAATAGTCATGACCGTCGGGCAGTCTCGTTGAGAAGATCGAGTAGTTTCGAATGTTGCACCGTTCGATCATGCGAGAGACGCCTGGCCAAATATCAGCATGCAGCTTTTTGTATTCGTCCAAGCTCCCTGGAAGCACGCGTGCGACCATGCCAAAACGTTTCATGAATCTCTCTCCTTGCTCGAGTCACCTTTGCCACTATGGCATCACCGTTTTGGAGACGAGGCCTTCGCCTGCCGCCTGAACCAGATTTCGAAGAGTGCGTGGAGGGGCATTTGTCATTTGTCAGTGGAAAGAGTATGCTCTCGGTGCTAACGCGATGGCAGACGAAAACCTTGTGAGCGACTACTAGAAAACTATTTCTCCGTTACGTGAAGGACAAGAGCTTTTCTTGATCCTGTTATTCAACGGCACGTTCGCTGGCGTGGGCAAGCGGCCGTCGTCGGTAAGCTGGAACTTGGCGGTGGTAAGGTGCCCGGAACCGGAAAGAGGCAGTAGATCCATTGCAAGCGACAGGATGTCATCGCGACTGGCTCGAAACACCAACTACGGATTACGGGCGCATGCAACGCGTTGCGAATTACGGGTACCGAGAACCGAGTCATCGTCGACACAGTTGGCTCGATTCTTCCAGCAAGAGTGATCTCGATTCCTTCGACTCTTGCGGAATCGCTCATTCATTTCCGCAAAGGATGAGCGTGAAAGGGTTGTTTGAGCTGTGCCAAGAATCCGTGATGTCTTCCCGCATTTTGCTCTAGGTGACGATAGACGTCTACCTTGATGATATCGGTGACGAAAGCTGACATGATGGAATAGGCCCAAATCAACGCGATTTCCGGCCATGAAATTGGTGTAATAAGTCCCAATCCATAGGCGGCCAAGAAGGTCGCCAGCACTTTGGTGACAATGGCGGACCAAACCACCACCGGAGCCGGGAAAGGTCGCTCCCAGAAATACCCCTTGGTGCGTGCCACGAACAGCACCAGGTGTCCCGCCACGGCCATCTTAAGAAACACGTAGGTTTGGATCTGAGCCACGTCCAAATGCAGCCACTCCTTGGCCAGCAACAACATGACGAAACTACCAATGACGCCAACGATTCCCATCGCCGTGGCAACCGAGATCACACGCTGCATGTTCCAGCGCACCGGACGTTTGTCCAGCGGCGTGCGGTCGAAAGCAATACTCATAATGGGCACATCGTTGAAGAATGCCAACAAGATGATCATGATTGCCGTGATCGGATAGAAATCAAACACCAGCATCGTGAGCACGACAAAGATCATGATGCGGATAGTCTCGCTAATACGGTAGATCGCATAGCTGTTCATCCGTTCGAAAATCCGTCGCGACTCCTCAATCGCATCGATGATCACGGACAGACCGGGGGCAGTAAGCACAAGATCGGCGGCGGCTCGAGCAGCATCCGTAGCACCACTGACAGCGATACCGACATCGGCCTGCTTGAGCGCCGGTGCATCGTTGACGCCGTCCCCCGTCATGCCGACGATACGATTGAGTGCTTGGAGTTCTTTAACGATCGCGAATTTGTGCTCGGGGAAGACTTGCGCGAAGCCATCTGCCTTTTCGATCGCCTCGGCGCCATGCTGGCCGAGAGCGTCTTTGGAAGGGAGTTGCTCGGCACTGAGAATATTCGTGCCCAGCCCGAGTTTCCCGGCAATTTGCTTGGCGATCGCGACGTTGTCTCCAGTCACCATTTTCACGGCAACGCCATGTTCCCGTGCCGACGCGATTGTGGCCGCTGAATCCTCTCGCGGCGGATCGAACAGCGAAAGAATACCATCGAAGATCCAATTGGCATCATTCTCCGTCTTATGGGCCACACCGAGGGCCCGGTACCCCTGTTCGGCAAACCGTTCGACCGCCTCCCGCCCACGCTTTTCGGCGTCCTCGCCTAGCGCACACATCTCCATGATTACCTGCGGCGCACCCTTCGTTACCTGAAAACTGCGTCCTCCGCCGTCTTGGATGGTCGCTTCGGTTCGCTTGTGAATCGGGTCGAACGGCACGAAAGTGAGTTGCTGATAGCTCTGCAGATCCGCACTATCTTGCAACCCATGCAACCCTTGCAGCACCGCGTCATCAATGGCATCGCGATCCTCCTCGCGACAGGCAAGGGCGGCGTTCCGTAGCAGCGTTTGATCATCGGGGGCAGCGAAAGTCTCGATTTCGCCCAGGGTAAGCTGGTTCTGGGTTAACGTCCCCGTCTTATCGGAACAGAGCATTTCCATGCTGGCCATCTCCTCGATCGACTCGAGTCGCGTGACAATGGCCTTACGTTTCGACAACGCCATGGCTCCTACCGCCATGGTCATCGACAACACGGCCGGCATGGCTACCGGAATGGAGGCGACGGTCAATATCAGCGAGAATTGCACGAGTTCCAGCCAGGGCGAATGGCGGAATAACTGGACGATCACCAGGATGACGACCAGGACCACACTGATATAGATCAGGTAGTCGCCGATGGTAAGGACCGCTTTCTGGAAGTGAGAAACTGTCACAGCCTCTTCCACGAGTCCCGCCGTCTTGCCGAACTGCGTATTCTTGCCCATACTGATCACCTCCGCCACGACCTCACCCTGTTTGGCCACGGTGCCCGAGTAGGCCTCATCTCCTTGACGCTTGGTAACCGGGAGCGACTCTCCCGTGAGCGCGGATTGATCGACGCTGAGGTAGTCACCCTCTACCAGCTTGACGTCGGCCGGAATGATGTCGCCCAGGCGGATGCGGATCACGTCACCGGGGACCAGGAGAGACGCATCAAGTTGTCCCCAGACTCCGTCGCGTAATGTACGCGCCTTGAGGGCAAGTTGTTTTCTTAATGCCTCCACCGCATTACCGGCGGTGAATTCCTGCCAGAAGCCCACTCCCGCGTTGAACACCAGTAGTGCGAGGATAATGCAGAAGTCCGGCCAACGTTGAACCGCGGCCGAGAGGAGCGCCGCCAGCTCGATCATCCAAGGGATAGGACCCCAGAAATAACTGAGTAACTTCAGCAGCGGCGAAACTGTTTTCTCCTCGAGTACGTTGCGGCCGTATTGTTGCAGTCGCTCTTGTGCCTCTTGAGTGCTGAGGACGACGCGAGCCTCCGGCTCCTGCGGTTCGATCATCGGTGATCCTCCTCATTGCTAAATGGCAACCTAGGCACAAGTCATCGTGACACGAAGTCCCGTTATTTCACAGCCCACACCACGCCGATTCAACCGGACAAATATTCGTAGTCGTTCACGGGGTTTTCGCCTGTCATCGCGTTAGCACCGGCGTTTTCCCCGATTTCCGACACGCCCGATTTATCATTCGTCATTTGACATTACTCATTTATCATCGAGAGAGGCAGCGCAGCGGGGGCATACTCTTTCCACTGACAAATGACAAATGACAAATGACAAATGACAAATGCCCCTCCACGCACTCTCGCCGTGAACGGTTACAAATATTCAGCAACCTCTCCTGGGGGGCCATTCGCATGAAATCGACTCGCGAATGCCAAAAGCTGAACTCAGGGGAGCTGCATCAGCGATTCATACGCCTTTTCCGCCGAAGGAGGCACTGCGACTTCGGGGTCGCCATGTTTCAACGCGTCCAACACGGGCGTTAGGACCGGGCGTAATCGATCGGTCGTCAATGCATGCAAGACTTGGTGCGCGGCCGCATAAAGCCCCATGGGATTGTCCGCATCGACAAGCAAACCCTTCAACACCGGAACAATGGCCTCCTCGCCCATCGCGATCAACGCCTCTCCAGCTACCCAGCGGACGTCACCGTCATTGTCCTGAAGCGTGCCGACTAGCGACGGAATCGAAGCAGGGTCCGCAATCGCAACCAGCGTCTTGGCGGCTTCCCATCGTACATGCTGTCGCGGATCAGACAGTGCCGCGGTCAACGCCCCGACGGCTGGCCTGCCGCGCATCACGAGATGCTGCCGCGCTCTCGTACGTTGGCTTACATCCTCGCCGGCTAGTTTCTCAACAAGCGTTTCTATCGAATCGGCTGCCCTATCGGTCATGCGTGATTCCTCATCGCTGGTACTTCCCACCCCGCAATGTCGCACTACGGGATCAACTGACAACTCATAAGGGATTTTACTCCCCACAGCCAACTGTCGCAACGGGCAACAGACTCTTCAATGTGCGGGCGGAAACGGGGAGGCGTACCGTTTTTGCGGCAAGCGAACGAAGTTAGGCAAGCTCTCACGGATCTCTCTGCCCAGCGGGACCAAGCCGGGCGTGGATGGGACTCGGGCGACTTGCAGGCTGATCGTGCCAACATCCACACCACCAGCGCACAATCGGTTGACATGCTGCCTCGCAGTAGGATGTAGGATGCCGAGTGCCATTGTCAAACTAAGCGGAAGGAGTTTGCCCGTTTTTCCTGTCTCCCCGCCAAAACGGTACGGCTCCCCGTTTCCGCCCTGCGCCGTTTCGCGATTGTGATGCTTTTCAGCAGCTGCTCCGACGAAAAACAAAATAGATAACACTTCAGCCGAATGACAAGTGATTGATTGAACGGGAGAAAGAGTAGAACTCTACTCACCACTTATCTTCACTAATCCACAGCCCGTCCCGCGTATTGAAAGCTCAAACGATCGTCCTGGAGCCTCGCTCACCCGAAAACGGTTCGCTCTTCCGAAAACACGGCTTCTCCGGGTCCTGAGAAAAAAAGCCTAGATTACCAACGCCGGCGTGGAATTACCCTGCCGCTGTGTGTCGCGTTTCGCAACGTTCTCGCCATCTACATTACAGAAAACGGCCGAGCGTTAGCTGGGGGAGACACGAATGACCACGGATCAAGAACTCTGCACGAGTGGCGGTGTCCGGCAAGAGATTGGGCACGTCGACATGGCCATCCTGGAAGCCCAAATGCTGTCGCTTCTTCTCAGCGGTGACGTGCGCCGAGCGATCTTGGCCTACCACGATGCGATGGCTGTGGATTTGACGGAGGCCAGAGCTGTGACGAAAGTATTGGCCAACATGCACGGCGTCCGTTTCCGAGCCAGGTGACTTGGCACGCGTGGTCAGGCCAGCGTCTTGGACGCGACCATTCTTGTGCCGAATAGCGGCAATCGAGCGATGAGCACGTTACCGGGTGGGCATCGCACCATGCCGCAGCCCCGTGGCGTGGCAACACTTGCCACCTTGACGGCCGCAATAAACCGTCGCCGCGATCATGGCACGCGTCCTCCAAGACTGGAAGGACGGACGGGAACACACCCTTTTTGCGGTATTACCTTGCGTTGTGCCGCAACTCTTTGGAGCAGTTGACGTTGCCCCAAGTAAGTTCACCCAAAATGCGCCGCCTTTCTCAAGCCCCCTATCCGAAATATCTGGTCATGTCTTGTCAGGTTTCCACCTAGACCTCTTCGAAAATTGTCTCTAGTGAGGTGTCGATTTTGCTGTCTGTATTTGGTAACGTATGGAAGCAGAAGCTGCCGCGCGGTGATCGGGCCGACCTTGTCAATTCTTATCAATTGGAACCACATAGCCAACAGAGAGGTAGAAAACATGGATCCCATTAAGAAGCACCATCCACTTCAAGACACAACTGAACCCAATCTGATGCGAGGTACTTTCACATATGACCTGCCTCCTTTGATTGAATTCGACGGCCCCTTCGTTGAAAACATAGACGGCAACGTCGTCGAGTTTGACCCGACTTCCGTGAAGACCAGGGACATCGTGATCACCGATACGACCTTTCGTGATGGCCAACAGGCGCGCCCGCCCTACACGGTCGAACAGATGGTCAAGATTTACGACTTGTTGGCAAAGCTGGGAGGCCCCAACGGTGTCGTTCGGCAAACCGAGTTTTTCCTCTACACGAAGAATGATCGCGAGGCGTTGGACCGTTGCCGAGATCTCGGGCACCGCTTTCCAGAATGCACTGGCTGGATTCGCGCGGACAAGGGCGATTTTGCGTTGGTGAAAGCGGCCGGTCTGAAGGAAACGGGGATGCTCACAAGTTGCTCCGACTACCACATCTTTCACAAGCTGAAATACAAGAGCCGCAAGGAGTGCATGGACGCCTATTGCGACGTCGTTGCCGCGGCCTTTGAGGCAGGGATACGTCCGCGTTGCCATCTGGAAGATGTGACGCGAGCGGACGTCGAGGGCTTCGTGCTCCCCTTTGCGGATCGATTGATGGAGATGAGTTCGGAAGTTCCCGATGAGCTGTCGGTAAAGCTTCGTCTGAGTGACACCATGGGATTCGGGCTCAGCTATCCCAATACGCCACTTCCCCGGAGCATTCCAAAGCTGGTATACAAGCTGAACCGGGAGTGCGGTTTTCCGTGCGATCGCCTGGAATGGCATGGTCATAACGACTTTCAAAAAGTGCACGTCAATGGTGCCATGGCGTGGCTTTGCGGTTGCGACGCTGTCAACTCCACGCTGTTCGGAATCGGAGAACGCACGGGGAATCCTCCACTGGAAGCAGCCATTTTTGAGTATATCGCGTTGAAAGGAGATTTATGTGGGATCGATACGACGGCGATCACCGAACTGGCTGATTACATGCGATCGATAGGGCTACCGATTCCCGACAACTATCCTTTTGCCGGTAGAAACTTTAACACGACGAGAGCC
>JAJSAJ010000464.1 GCA_024274855.1 Planctomycetota bacterium
CCAGCAGATGATTGGCCGGCTCGACATCCCACATTTTGATGTCCGTTTCCAGTAGACGAGCAGCCTTCAGTGATGCGATGGCCGGCTCGGACAGGCCCAGACCCGATGGTGGACGGTGGAAGCGAGCCGAAGCGGCACCACCAATGATGTGGCGCCACCAGCGTTGGACGGCATTCTTGTTGTCGCCGAAACGCCCACCGTCCGCTCCATATGTCTTTACCGTGTTGATTGGGCGAACATGCGTGGCAATGTGGTGCCGGACCCATTGGAAATTATCCCAATGGACCTGGCCTTTCATCTGGTTATTCTGAGACACATCGACAAAATCGTATCGCTCGGGATGGTCCAGTGTGCGGCGATGTCTTTCTGCTCTGAGATTCCAGTCGTCCCACATTTCCGTTACGCAGACCTTTGTGCCGGACTCGCGGGCGCGGCGATGAATATAGTCCGCCCAATAGGCGCCCCACGCTTCCTCCCCTGATGTTTCATTGTCCATGCAAAATAGAACATGATCATACTTCAGTGAGTACGACAGCATCTTATCAATAAATCGTTGTTGGTATTTCAAGACGACGCGATTGTTGCGCTGCTTGGGAGTGGTAAAGAAAAACGGTTGTTTGTTTTGACCGGGATGCCATGGATAGCGTTTCGCAAATCCCGACTGTTCGAACGAATAATTGATATTGTTTCCCGGATTGTACGGGCTCTTCGCCCAGTGATTCGCATCACGGTTGTCGGTATAGTCGAATCGGTCCCACACTTCGATTTGAACGAATATCCGCCGCTCATGTGTCCATTTCAGCATGTTTGCAAACCGCGACCAAAACTCGGGGTTCCATTGTCCCAAGTCATACTTGCCGTTCGAGAGTCGTTTGAATGCGTGCACTTCAAACTTATGATCCTCTCGATCACTCATCGTATTGCGAATGTAGTTGGCGCCAGTTGCAAGCATCTTGTCTAAGTGCTCTTTCAGGTGTGGGATTTGAAACAAGTTGTCGTCACAGCTGCCGCCGAGCAACAAGACGGGCTGACCCTTGTATTGCCAGTAGTACGGGTTCTCCTTGTAAGGTTGGATTTGGTCCTTGGCGGGCTGTTTAGCGAGAAGGACTGCCGGCAGGGCAAGAATAAATAAAAGACTGAACGCAGGAGATCGTGAAAAACGCATTGCGGCACCCGAGGGTTGTGGAAGGAGTGAACATGGGACGCTGCCGCGGGCGAAGCCCGGACGGCAGACATGCATTGTGCCATAGTCTACATCTGGTTTGCAACGAGGTGTTCGCCAAAAGGTAGCCGTTCACGTCGCTGGGGTCTGACGCATTTTTCGGCGGAGAAAGCGTTTCTTTACACGAACACATTTTGTCGCCGAAAATGGGGCTGACCCCTTGGAAGCGAGCCGGCGGCCTACATTCCGTGAACGGTTACGACAAAAGAGCCGTGATGTTGGATTCGGCAGCAGCGGCCGCGTATGGCAGGTTGCCAAACGCGGGATGATTAGCTGTGCCGATTGACGCTCACAGCTCGACGCCGAAATGGGTTCTTAGATGCTGCTTGCAGTCCGCAATTTCAGCATCGACCGAGTCTTCGGCCAGAATTTGCTCTTCGACCATCAAGTGTGCCAGGGCATCGAGCGTCGCGGCTGTGATATTCCAGTCGTAAAGAAGCATCAGCCGCCGCTCGACGAGATCGACAAGTCTCGTGCAGAATTCTTTCCGAATTACGTGGCGCACAAATCGCAACGGAAGTTCGGTCTCCGGTACGTTCTTGTCGTGATCGCGACTATCCGAGGCCTCTTGAACTGGTGCGAGCATCTTACGGGTCAGAGTGCCGCAACGACTCCAGACAGCCTGGATTTGTTGCTCCGTCAACTTCAGATCCCGGCCGAGTGCCTGTTGTTGTCGGTGCACTTGCTCGTCGTTTTCCGGGTAATCCTCGGCACCGGGAATAAGTCGAAGTCGTGAAGTGGCGGTCACTTCTCGTGCTAGTTTCTGGCAAACCAGGGCAGCAGTCTCCTCCGCCGCTTCGCGACATGATGTCAACTTTCCTCCGACCAGTTAGATCAGCGGCACGGCACATTGGGGATTTTCTTCGAGAATATGGCGTCGTGTCACAGCAGCGGGGTTCTTCGACGTCGAGAAAGGAAGCGGGCGTACACCACAATAATGAAAAGCGATATCCTCCGGTTTGAGTTCGATGTCTGGAAACACGCCATGTACAGCATCGAGCAAGTACTGTAACTCGGTCGGGACGGTGATGGCGTTCCGAGGATCCCCTTCAATAGGGATATCCGTCGTGCCGACCAGGACGAATTGTCCGAGTGGAATCAGAAAGACCGGACGCATGTCGGCCGCCTCGGCGTAAATGGCCGCTTGGCCGATCGCATTCCGCAAAGCTCGATTACGTGTCAGAAAATGGCTTCCCTTGGTTCCACCCATCAATCGTCGTGATTGCACGTCCATTTGGTGCAATGTGCGATCGACCCATGCACCGGTCGCATTGACGATGGCCGATGGTTGGAGCATTTGGGGCGGACTCGAAGCGACGGTGGCTTGCTGCGGGGCATTCGGTACGTCGACCGGTACGATCGATACTTCTTGTCCATCGAGTGACGCTTGGTGGTAGGTCAACACGCGGAACTCGATCCCTTTTTCCGCGGCAATTTGCCGGGCATCGTGAAGTAAGGCAATGGTGAACCGTTCGGGAAACGCCATCTGGGCATCGTAGTAGGAGCAGAGCCACCGATATCGAGTTCGGTTGACGGCCGGCGTGCCAGGCTGACCGACCGAGTGAACTTGGTGTTTTGGCAGGCGGTCGTGCTTGGCAAGTGTGTCGTACCAGTGGAGGCCAACTCGCACAAGCCACATACCTCGTGATCGTGGCGGCAACTTGGCGGCCAGCCTGCTTCGCAGGAACCGGGCAGCAGCGGGGAAAACGCCACTGATCCGTCGTTGGATCGGAATGAAGAACTGAAGTGGCCGCACAAAATGAGGAGCCAATTGCAGCAGTCGGGCGCGTTCGACAAGTGCCTCGCGCACCAATGCAAAGTCGGCGTACTCCAGGTAACGCAGACCGCCATGCACCAAACGTGTTGAAGCGGCCGTTGCTCCGCCCGCGATGTCGGCGTTGTCGACCAGGCATACGGGGATGCCGTTCAGCAGCAGTTCCCGTGCGATGGCCGCTCCATTGATTCCCGCGCCGATGACTAATACAGGTTTGAACGACGGTGACATAGGACTGAGTTCACATCCTTCAGGGGATCTGCCGGCCCGGCGGGGCGGCCGAATCCGTTCTTAGCTCGAGGTGAAAAGAGTTACGTAGCAGAGTGTTGCCAACAGCCCACCGACAATAGGCCCAAGCACCGGCACCCAGGCGTAACCCCAGTCGCTATCACGTTTGCCGGGGATGGGTAGAATCGCGTGGATGATACGCGGGCCAAGATCACGCGCGGGATTGATCGCATAACCTGTTGTGCCGCCGAGTGACAGTCCGATCGCCAGCACGATAAGTCCCACCGGCAGAGCGCCGATCGCACCGAGTCCGAGCGTGATGGTAGGCGCTGCGGCCGTCCCGATCCCACCGGTCAGCTCCACGCTAGGCGGCGTCGCACCCATCATAAGCACGGCAAACACAAGAACGAATGTGCCAATGGCTTCGGACAAGAAGTTCCGCGGCATATTCTGAATCTTGGGTGCTGTGCAGAAAGTCGCTTTCTTGGCATCGGCATCGTCGGTTGCATGATAATGGTCGCGGTAGAAAGCGTAGACCAGGCAGGCTCCGACCATCGCGCCAAGCAACTGGGCCGTGACATAGCCGAGCGTGACAAGTGGTTTGAGTTGACCTGCTGCCAAAAGAGCGATGGAAACAGCTGGATTGATATGGGCACCACTGAGGTGGCTTACGCACAAGACGGCGACGAAAACCGCCATCCCCCACCCAAATGTGACGACAATCCACCCGGATTGCTCGCCGTTCGTTTTCGCCAAGACGACGTTCGCGACAACGCCGTTGCCCAGGAGGATCAAAATGGCGGTTCCGACAAACTCGGCCAAATAGGCTTCTTGCATGACCGTTAACTCCTTGTCGATCGATTCATCAACGCTCCGGTTGCTTCCCAATGATTCCGCGCGTGATTTTCAAATTAGGGTCGGACCAGGCTCTGACGGATCTCCTTGGCGTGATTGGTTGTGAGCGAGTCTGCGCCGAGACGTTGGAAGTAACGAGCTTCAGACGGCTTGTCGATTGTCCAGACGTGGAACTCCAATTCGGCCGCGCGAAGTGTCTTGACGAAATCGGCGTTAACGATGGCCATATTGTTTTGTGTATCGAGTCCATCCGCGCCAATTGCTTTCAGCGTCTTCATTAAAGTGGCGATTGTTGGATGCCACTTCCCCGTCAGCTTGCTGCGTTTGAATCCGGTTAGCCAATAGGCCTTGATCTGAGGGATCTGGTCCTTAACTGCCACGATGACCTTCTTGTCAAATGCAATGACAATCGTCTGGGATGGGTTGAGCTTGGATGTGCTGAGCACGTTCTTGAGTTCCGGAACGATTTCCGGGCCACATTTGATTTCGATGAATATCTTCTTGCCGGGTGGAACAATCGCCAGCACTTCGCTCAGTGTTGGGATGCGTTCCCCAGCATACTCCTTCGATTTCCACGATCCAAAGTCCAGTTTGCGGAGTTGGGCCAGTGTGCTATCGGCGACGACCAGATTCTTGTTGGCCGTCCGTTTTGTTGTCGCGTCATGGATGGTTACGATCTGGCCATCACGACTCAAATAGAAGTCGCCTTCGATGCCGTCCGCGCCTTTTTTCCAAGCCAGCTTGAACGCCGCCAATGTGTTTTCCGGTGCTTCGGCCGAAGCGCCGCGATGAGCAATAATCAGCTGCGCGCTTGCCATCTGCGTGTCCCATGCACTGTGGACTCCCAGTAGAATCAGAAATGCCAAACTCCGAAGAAGAAAATTGTGTTGATGCATCAAAGGTGCTCCGCGTGGTGTTGGAAGTCAATGAAATAAGTTGGCCGCTCACGCCCTGATCTTCGGCCGAGTTATGCCTTGGTTCCCCAAGTCAACATTCAATTGTATTTCAGCGGTGCCGTAGGCCGGTTAGGCTTCGTCTCAAAACGGGAGGGCGAGGCTCCTGCCGAGCCGTTCGGCCAACAAAACAACAGGCTCATCAGGAGCTTCGCCCTCTCGGAAACGCGGCTTCTCCGGGTTCTGAGACAAGGCCCATCGCCAATCAATCACTGTCGCACTGTTCCGCGTACAGACCCCCGTGGGCTTGTCCCATGGGTGAATCAGTCTCGCAGCTAAGGAGGATCGCCGCACGAACGCCCCCCAGTAAACGCGACAATAATTGATCCGCCGGTCCTAACGCTCGATTGGGCCCCCGCCCTGTTCCTTTTTCAGTTCGTCCATGGCTGCCTTATCCATACTCTCCTCGGCGCCTTCGTCGTCGGCTAAGGAGTCGGGTTCTTTTTCATCACTCGGTGCCTTCATGTCCACC
>JAJSAJ010000465.1 GCA_024274855.1 Planctomycetota bacterium
CAATACTTGGGCAAAACACCAACGCGGCTCGCCCGCAAAATACTGAATCAGATTCATAATGTGGCTGCCAAGAACCCACAGGTCTTCCCCGCCACCTCGGTGATCTTCCTTGCCACGCCCGCGGAGTTCAAGCAGCGTACCAATTTTGCCGTCCTCGATCAATTGACGAACCGTCTCCAATTTCGGACTGTATCGCGTTTGATAAGAGATCGCCAATTTGACATTCTTTGCCTCGCATCGCTTGACAATATCGTCCGCCTCTTCCAATGTGCGACAGAACGGTTTCTCGACGTAGACGTGAATCCCGCGATCGACCGCTGCACAGACCATTGCATGATGCTGGTCGATCCACCGCGGGCAGACGCTGACAATATCTGGTTTGGTCTTGTCGAGCATCTTTCGATAGTCGGCAAATCCTTTCGGTGCCTCCAGGCGTTTCACGGCACCGGCCAGACCCCTGGGATCGGGGTCCGCAACGCCGACGATTCGGCACCCTTCGATATCCAGCCAAACGCGATCCACGGCATGACCGTAGTTACCGCGCCCAGTATGTCCAATCACGCCGATCCGGTATTCTTTTTGCATTTTATTCTCCGTTGACAATCACCGGTTAATTCGGCAAACGCGAAAAGTTGCCGGTTGGCCGATAGAAGGAGTAGAACACGAATCAGCACTTATCGTAACCATTCACGGCGAGAGTACGTGGGAGGCAGTGATCATTTATCATTTGTCACTGGCAAAGGGTATGACCTCGCTGCGCTGCCTCTCTCGATGATAAATGAGTAATGCCAAATGACTCATGATAAATCGGGCGTGTGGGAAACCGGGGGAAAACGCCGGTGCTAACGCGATGGCAGACGAGAACCCCGTGAACGACTACGATTTATCTTCATTAATCCAAGTCCACGGGCAAACTGAATCCTCAAACGATCGTACTAAGCATGCCGGCCCCTCTCCCTTGGCTTTGAACTCGCAGCTTCTGCCCATTTCCGATTATCGCAAATTTACAAAAATGGTAACTGTTTAGCCATCTGCAGTTGGATTTGTATTTCGCTGCTGTTTTTTCGGCTGATCGACCCCAACGGCCTTGTGCCGTTGGTGAGCGAGTCTATTGAGCTAAGGCCGGCATGACATGCCGGCAGCCGCTCGCTCCCCGCCGCCAAAGGCGGCGGGGAGCGAGCGGAAAGGGGGTTTCATCACATGCTTTTTAGCTCGAGAGACTTATTCACCCATGGGACAAGCCCATGGGGGTCCTTCGACCAACGCACGTTCTCCATTTGGCTAAAGTGTTACCAAAATGTAACTCTTTAGCCAAATGGCAAGTAATCGACTGAGCGGGAGGAAGACTAGAACACTCATCACCACTTATCTTCACTAATCCGGATCGAAGACTCAAGCGAGCCTGTTGAACGAGTCTGTCCGTCTCGCTCGGCGCTGAACTTGCAGCTTTTTCCATTTCTGATTAGTGGGGATTCGTGAAGAGGAGTGTTTCAATCTGTTTTTCATATTCATTCGGCGCTCCCCCACACCTTGGGTGATTGAAAGCCGTCGGGCGGCCTATTGGGGGCGATATTTGGTTCGGCCGCTTCTCGTTGCAACTGTGCCAATCTCTTTTTCAGTCGTTGGACCACGTCGGGCCGCATCTGACTCAGATCGCGCTTTTCTGAAGGATCTTCGCGGATATGGAACAACTCCCAGCTTTCCGTTGCACTCTTTTTGGTCGCGACGGCATGCACATGACCATTGTGGATCAGCTTCCAGTCGCCGACACGGATCGCACCGTGAAAGGGGGTCACATTATGCAGAATGAACTCGTGAGGTGAAGGTTGGCCGTCTGCAATCGTCGGCCACGCGTCTTTGCCGTCCAGTGGTTTTGGTTGTGCACTTTTCGCTCCGGCCAGGCGAAGTAACGTGGGAAAAAGATCGACGATATGCAACGGCTGGTCAACAACGGTACCCGGCCTGATTTTATTCCGCCAAACAGCCACTGCCGGCACACGAACTCCACCCTCGTAAAGCGTCCCTTTGCCGGCTCGCAGGTTGCCGTTGGATCCGAGTTGCCGAATGCCGCCATTGTCTGAGCAGAAGAAGATTAGCGTCTTGTTCGCCGGAAAGCCATATTCGACCAGAGCCGCCATGATGGCACCGACAGCGTCATCCATGCACGTCACCATCGCAGCGAACGTGCGTCGGCGTTGGTGCTTGATGTGGGCGTAGCGGTCGATGTATTCTTGTGGCGCCTGAAGCGGCATGTGAGGTGCGTTGAACGGCACGTACAGAAACAGCGGCTCGGTCTTGTCGTGCTGGGCAATAACTCGCACGGCGCGCCGGCCGATCAAGTTGGTTGAGTAGCCTTTATCATAGTTTGGTTTGTCATCGAGATGCCAGTCATGCCCGCCATCGCGAATATGCGTGAAGTAATCGAGCGCTCCGTTATAGTGGCCGTACTGGTGTTGGAATCCACGTCGCGTTGGAAGATAGTCGGGCGCACAATGGCCAAGGTGCCACTTGCCGACAATAGCAGTCCTGTATCCGACCTGGCTGAGTGCCTGCGGCAGTGTTCGTTCGTCGAGAGGCAACCCGTATTGCGCCCACGGTCGCACAACGCCGCACTGCAAGCCCAACCGCATCGGATAGCGGCCTGTTAGCAGCGCGCCGCGAGTGGGAGAACAAACAGGCTGCGCGTAGAATTGAGTCAACCGCACGCCATGCTCGGCAAGCTTGTCGATATTCGGCGTGGTAATCCGACTGCCGTTATACCCCACATCTCCCCAGCCGAGATCGTCCGCCAACATCAGCACGATGTGCGGTCGTTCCGCCGCGTGCTGTTTGGCGCCAGAATCGGCATGAACCGACCGGGGCAACCGACCGAATGACAATGCAACGAAGAAGATTAACAACGAAAACGTTTTCACGGCGTTCGCTCCGTAGTCTGCTCGAAATGCTCGAAGAATTACAACATGTGGTTCGTACGCAGTTAGGTGTGATCTCTTTCCCGATGCTCCCTAATTGGACAACGCCACTTAGCCAGGAATGTCCCAGGAATGGTAACCCGAAGCGTAAGCGAGGAAAACCGCCGTAACCCACTGCTTCGCTTACGCTTCGGGTTACTTTTCGGAGCCTAGGTGGCGCTGTCCAACTAATGCAACCCACGGCCACAACCAAGTTGCCAAACGGACGCCCACGTCCGTTCATGCGACGGACCTGGGGGTCCATCGGAC
>JAJSAJ010000029.1 GCA_024274855.1 Planctomycetota bacterium
AGTCGTGCGCCGCGGTCACGCTTCCCCTGCACGCGCCCTCGCCACATCCGTGTTGATGAACGATGATTCCTCGCACGCGCTTGAGGCCTTCGGGAATCCACAACGTGTAAGTGACGGCAATCTGAAGTTGCCCAGGCTTTGGATCGGTCGGTTGAATGTATTCGGTCGTATAATACGGTGCCGATGATGACGCTGCGACTGTTGGAAGGTCCAAAGACTCAACAGTATCTCGAGCGGTCGCGAATAACGTAAATGGCAGAAAGGCAAAGACTGCACTGACATAAATCGGTAACGAGCGTAATTTCATAGCCTTGCTTCTTGTTGTTGAAGGAGAATGTTTGCAGCAATCTTGACATAATATCTTTACCTTTTTGTGCGGGTTTTGATAGCTGCCGTGCCACTACGCTCAAATATTATTGAGTCTTTGCCAAAGCCCGGGGACCTTGGTTTTCAATTCGTTACGGCGCGGAGGCTCTTGTCGATGCGGCTCCGTTCGCGCCGATACTGACGCATACGCTTCACCGGCTGGCTCCAAGCAGCGGTATAATGGAAACACTCTCGTGGCACGAGACAAATGAATGGCATCCGTCGGTCCTTGCCGACGGGCGCATTGTCTACCCCCACCCCACAACCCGAAGGCATTTCCGGCCCCCCCGGGTTGAGTGCGTATATGGCCAGGGTGAGAGTCGGTGGGCGGCTTTACCGCGACACGAGCACTTGATTTCCTGCGTCCGGTTTGACATGCTTATTGTCAATTCCGTTTTCCGCTTGCCTGGGCGTTGGGCTCAGAATTATCAGAACTATGTGTAAAGAAGAGACACTTATGTCAAAAGCATTTTCACGCCGCCGTTTTCTGAAATCCGTTGCGGTAGCAAGTGCCGTTGCGGTTCCACAAGTCCTCCCAGGGCGAGTGCTTGGAAAAGATGGAGCGGTTGCTCCAAGCGAACGAATCACACTCGGGGGAATCGGGGTCGGAAATCGAGGCTCGTACGTCCTCTCTCGATTTATGCCGAACGCCGATGTGCAAATGGTCGCCGACGCTGATCTGCAACTGACCCGTCGCGAACGGGTTAAGAAAATGGTCGACAAGCACTACGGAAATAACGATTGCATTCTCTATCGGGACATGTACGACATTTTGGAACGGGATGATATCGACGCCGTTCTGATCACCACGGGCGACCGCTGGCATACGCTCGCCTCGATCTTGGCCGCCAAAGCAGGCAAAGATATCTACTGCGAGAAGCCATGCAGTATGACGATCGAAGAGAGTCGGATGCTGGCCGACGGAATCGCTCGATATGGCGGCGTGTATCAAGCCGGAACGCAGCGCCGCAGCATTGAGAATTTCCAACTGGCGGCGCACCTGGCCCATTCGGGAAAACTTGGCGAACTCAAAGAGGTTCACGCCAACATCTTGGCGCCACTGACGCATAATCCGTGGCGGCCCGCCGAACCGGAGCCTTCCATTGAAGTCTGCGATTGGAATCGGTGGCTGGGGCCCTGCCCTTGGCGTCCATACAACTCCAAGTATGTCCAGGGTGGATGGCGCGGCTTCACCGACTTCCACGGCGGCGGCGTTCTTGAATGGGGCTCACACACCATTGATCTCTGTCAGTTCGCTGCCGGAATGGATGATTCAGCCCCAGTCAAGTTCTGGGCCGACGACTACAACTTCGGGATCTATCACTCCGACTGGAGAACGACCATGGCCGCTCCGAAGACAAACGTCATCTATGGCCGGTATGCCAACGGCGTGAAACTTGTGATGCGAGACGGTGGCTGGCAGGGGCTTGGAACCTGTAGCGTTAAATACGTTGGCACCGAAGGTTGGGTCGAAACGGGAGATAGCGGTGCGATTCGAGTGGCGCCAGATTCTCTCCGCGGTGAGTTGAGCGTGGTTACGATGGCGGGAACCGACCCGGCGACGCACGTGAGAAACTTCCTCGACTGCGTCAAGACAAGACAGCTGGCTCGGGCGAACGCGTTGGCTGCCGCTCAAACGCATGTCGCCGCCCACGCCGCATACGTGATGGCAACGCTCGGACGCCCGCTTGAGTTCGATCCGAAAACCGACACGTTCCGCAACGACGCCGAAGCGAACAAGATGCGTACTCGTGCGTGGCGACAACCGTGGCACGTCTAGCATAATGCTGAAGATGCCTTCGTTTTCCGGAATCTCGTTTACCCGAATGCACATATTGTTGGTATGTCAAATGCATGCATCTCCAGAAGCACTCCCAGAAGGAAAATAGATATGCGCGTGATTTTCGCTCTCCCGACCCTCGTCGTCTGCCTGTTTAGTGTTACGGCCATGGGCGCCGATGATGCGGCGACGCTGCTTAAGGTAATTCAGTCGACCGAAACATCCGACGTCGATCGGGCCAATGCCTTCGAGAAGATCGGCGGCATCGCGGGCGAAGACGCAGTGGAACCGTTGGTCAGCTTTCTTGGCGACAAAACGTGGTCGCACTATGCACGTTTTGCCCTTCAGAAGATGGAAGGAGAATACGTCACCAAGGCCCTTCTCAAGTCGCTCGATGCATTGCAGGGCGACCTCAAGCTTGGAGTGATTGGCACGATCGGCCGTCGTCGCGACGCGATTGCCGTTGCGCCCCTTGCAAAGCTCCTTGCACGTGCCGATGCAGGAGTCGCCGACTCCGCCGCCGTCGCCCTCGGATGGATTGGAACGACGGACGCCACCGCGGTACTCACCGAAGCATTCGGTGCCGAGAAAGATCCCAAGCGCAAAGAGTCGCTCGCTTCCGCTCTGCTTTTGGTCGGACAACGGCTCGCGAAGGCTGGAAACACTCAAGCTGCCATTGGTGTTTTCGATCTCCTGCGAGATGCGGGACTTCCGAAACCCTACCGAATCGGAGCCACGCAAAACGCGATTCTTGCACGGGGTGCCCTGGGCGTGGACTTGATGGTCGAGCAACTGAAGTCGTCCGATCCCGATTGTTTTCAAATGGGACTGGCCGTCTCCAGCGTTCTTCCCGGCGAGCGGGCGACCAAAGGTTTGACCGATTCGCTCGAAGCCGAACCGTCGCCGAATCGGCAGGTCCTTTTAATCCTCGCGATGAAAGATCGGGGTGATAAAACAGCTCTTCGCGCCGTGCTGGCTAAGATCAAGAGCGACTCGCAGGTGGTTCGCTTGGCTGCGGTCGACGCGATTGGCAGACTCGGCAACGATTCCTCGGTGCCGATTCTGCTGTCGGTCGCCAAGGGCGCAAACACCGAAGCGGTCCTTGGGGCTTTGACCGCTCTGCAAGGAGCCAATGTGAACGCGGCTCTGATGAAGGCAGCTGAACCACCACACACGTCCGTGGTTGCGGTAAGAACGTTGGGAAGACGCCGTGCGAAAGAAGCGGCTGAACTGTTGTTCCAGCTTTCCGCGACCGATTCCTCGACCGTCAGCCAAGAGGCGATCGTCGCTCTCGGGATGACCGTACCGCAAGACCGGTTTCTCGACCTGCTCGCACTACTGAAAACGGCCAAAAGTGCTTCTCGTAAAGCGGCCCTTCAAAAGGCGATTCATGCCGCAGTTTTTCGGAGCACTCAGCCGGACTCATGTGCGGAGGCGCTTGGCGCCATGATTCCGAGTTCAAGCGGGACCGACCGCGAGTTCCTTTTTGAACAGGTGCGAATTGCGGGTGGGACAAGAGCCGTGGCTCTCATGCGAGAACTTGCGACCGGATCGGACGAAGCCCTGCAGGACGCCGCGACAAAGACGCTAGGCCGTTGGCTCTCCGCCGACGCGGCTCCAGTTCTTTTGCAAGTCGCACAAGGTGACGGAAAGTTCGCCAACCGTGCTTTGGGGGGATATATTCGTATTTTTAGTCAATTTGAGTTGCCGGAAACCGAAAGGGTGGCGATGGCAACCAAGGCCCTGAAAGTGGCAAGGCGGACGAGTGAGCGAAGAGCGGCAATTGATGCGATGACTCGGTTCCCTTGTGTTGGTACGTTTCAACTGGCTCTGGAGCAACTCGACGTTCCTGGAAGCGAAGCGACTGCCGCAAAGGCCGTCCTGACAATCGGAAGGACGGTCCTGGACCTCGATCCGGAGAGGGGAAAGGCGGGACTCAAGAGACTCATCGAGGCGAATATCAGCAAAAGCGTGACCGACTCGGCCAAGAAACTACTGCAATAGAGTCTTACGTTTCTGTCCATGATGCCGATGGCATATGCAGCACGATTTGAACAGGAGCCAACAGAGGAAACAGAGGCCGCGTCATGGATTCACCGGCATCCAAAATATCTGCAACAGCGGCGCATTTCACAAAGACACTCGGGTCCGGCCCTTGCCCGATAAGGAAGAGAGGACCGACCTCTTTCGCGGTCAGGCGATTAAAGACATCGCAAGCCTCGTTAATGTTGCTGCCCCAATCCCAACAGCTTGCGAATGCCGTCTTTCAGGACCTTCTCCGATCCGGGCCCAACGGCCGAGGCGCCGGGCTCGTACGAGCCCTCGCCGAAAGCCCGGTCGGTGCAGATGTAGCTGGTGCAACCCTCGCCGTACCCGGCCACGGCAACAAAGCCATCGGCCCGCTGCTGCTGAGCAAAGCGTTGGAATTCCAACATCGGTTCACCGGGAAGATACAGAATGCAGACGTCTCCCATTTCAAGCGAGCTGATTCTGACCGGATTTTTGCGATCGTAGAACGCCAGACGCCGCGCTGCCCAAATCCGCTTGGTCGCTTTCTCGTTCGGATTGACCAGCATCTTGCGAAACGTCTCCGGGTTGTAGCCCGGCACGTTCTTCGGCGGAAAGATCAGATCGGCCGTTCGCCAGACAATTGGCGTCACCGGCCGATACCGCGTCGCCACGGCCGATGCCCGCATACCAGCTAGCAACCGCTCGTACAGTCCCTGGCGTGCTTCCCGCGTCCCGTTGTTGTACTTGCCTGCGGCCACATCGCCGGCACAGCCGGTGAAATACACCTGGAACACTCCTTCCTCTTTCTGCAGCTGCTCGCGGGCCATACCCGTGAAATCATAGCTGGCTCGCGCATCGCTGTAGAAACTCTGCGGATGCGTCGCGTAGAAGTGCAATCGCACGATGGGTTTGTCGTCGAAGGCAAGAGAAATTGTCTTAAGCATCGGGTCAATCGGGCCTTCGGGCAAAGCTGCCAGTTTCGGGTTCCGTCCGCCGGAACTGCTGCGCCAGCGAATCTTGCCGTCGACCATGATCCGCCGGTTCGAGGCGACACGGTCGACCTTAGCCTGCGAGATTCCGATGCGATTGCACGCTTGCAGACGACCGATAGCATCTTTGACCGCCGCCTCCAGATCGCTCGCCACTCGGTCCAAAAACGCGGGATCGAAATAGGCCGGCGGATTCTCGGCGCCGGACAGCAACGCTTTAGCTTCCGTATCGAGAATTGGAGCCGTGTGCACGTGCACGCACTGGATGACGGTGTGAGCCACCTCCGCATTGGCACCGCTGGCCAACGCCTGGCACAACTTGTCGCGTGCCCCGCCGGAAAGCACACACCAGTCAACGGCACACAGCACGTAGCGCTGCGACGCCTGGTCCAGCACAACGCCTTTGGCTAACAGAGGGTGTTCAATTGTCTTCAGCGGGTGGGCGTACAGCCAATGTCCGATTGGCGGCGTGACCTCGCATTTAAACGTCGCCACACGCATCGGCGTTTCGCTCTGCGCCTGCAGCGTCCCCCCACAAACCACCCCACTCACCAAGAAGAAAAGAATCGACCGCGCCGATATCGTCATGTCCGCCTCCTTCGCAGGGCGGCAGAGCCGCCAATCAACAAGAATGCACGCCCGCATTTGGGCGTTTCCGTTAGTCGCTCACGAATCATGCGTGCACGGCGCACGCACATTCAACGCCTGTGGTGCCGTGGAAAACAGGCTTCTTCGTCATGCGTGTGATTGGAAGCCCTTTGGCAAGAGGGCCTTTGCCGTAGCGATGATTCGGTCTTCCACACCGGGCGCGAATCGGGTCGGCTGGGCATAGGAGATCATCGAACTGTCTGCTTCGTATCCGCCTTCTTTCAGGATGCGTTTCGAAGCAATGTAGCAGGGCACGTCGTCGGCGTAGGCCGTCACCCAGAGTCGGTTCGCGTCCAGCTCGCGTTTCAGCCGCAGGGTATAGTCGATGACGACCTCGCCGGGCAGGAACACCATGGCCAACTCGCGGCCGAACGCCCAAGCTGCCACGTGGTAATCCAACTTGGTCGGAACGTGGCCGTCGCGGCGAATGAGTTCCAGCATCCTTTGGGCGTGATAGCCAATCCGCCTGGCGTGGGATGAGGCATTCGGTGCACGACCGGCAGCCAACCGTTTGGCAAACTCCTGCTGAGTTGGCGGTGTGTCAAGCGGCAACTCGATGCGACGAAGGCGGGTAGTCGGCGGTCCTTTCAACGGCACAAACAGCCCGCTCAACAGCCGGGTGACCTCGTCAGCCACCGCACGGCCGTGGCGCTCCGTGGCTTCGGTGCTTGATCGCGGTTCCGGATTTGCGTCGGCTCCGCATCCGATCGAGATCATGGCAACGAGGCCAGGATGGTCCCGCTCGATATACTGCTGCGCACAACCGGCCCAATCCCCATGGATGCTGTTTCCACGCATTGTCGTGCAATGACATGCATAGTTGACGATCACGGCCAGAATCTTCCCGCTCGCATCCGTCACTCGAAGCATCGGCAGACTGTGGTCAACCGGCCCGTCGGGATTAGGGGCCATCCCCACACATTTGCCGCCTTTCAGCACACGTCGGTTCATCGCAAAGCCGACGCGGCCTTGTGCCCAGGCCAATCGTCCTGGAGTTCTCGAACCGAGTGCCTGAAGTGCTACTTGCTCAAGCCTGTCCGTTGCCTGCCGTGTATAGCGCCGGATGTGGGTCTGATGGTCCGGCGGTATCGGCTCGACATAGTGCAGCGGCAGAAATCCCTGTAGCCATGGTGCCGTATGCGTATGCGACGAACAGATCACCACTCGATCACGATTGATACCTGCCTTGGCTTTCAGCCGGGCGGCCACTTCTTCCGTAACGTGAGCCGGCACGCCACAATTGTCCAGAGTCAGCATCACCGCCGGGCCGTCCCCTTCGTCGCCGCCAATCGCCAACGCCTTGGCCCAAAGACGTTGGAGTATGCCCTCGGATTCCGTCTTTCTACTTGCGTAGCCTGGCAGTCGCACGGGATAGTTCGGCGTGACGTCGACCTTTGCCACTCCCACCGGAATCAGCTCGGCTTCCGACCGTCCCGATTCGGCCGCCGCAGTCCAATCGACGGTTAACGCAGCACCCGCCGCCGTCGCCCCGGCGAGAAACTTCCGCCGCGAAACCGATGTACAATCTCTCTGCTGAATCATCGTTTAGGCTCCCACGTTTGTGCATGCTGGATCGCATTTGAACCACCATTCGATTCCCCCGTTCGGTGCGCGGCCTTTCCTTGAGCTTTCCTTCGCAAACGCTCCTCCACGGGTACTGCAAACTTGGAATTGTGCTGCAGGACACACCCCGGGCGTCCGGGAACGCAGTCGACTATTAGGCGTTCGCAGGTTTCATCTTGCGTATTATAGTGTGGACAAGAAAACGAACTCATGTTTATTGCCAATCCCGGTGACTGAAAACACTAACATCTGGCAACCGTTCACGCGATTCCAAGGGGTCAGCCCCAGCGGCGTGAACGGCTACACAATCTGACACTCTTGTGATTCTCCCACATTCTGACTGGCCGGGTCAAGGGCGTGCCAGAGACAAATGTGGCGCAGGTGCCACGTGACTGTCACCCCATGACGCGATGTGGGCAGAATCTATCCTTTTCTTGTCTCTGGCGGGCGCCAACAGTGAGTTCTTTCCCCAGAAACACAGCGTGGCACCGAGCTAGCCGTAAGCATCAGCTGATGAAAGAGCCGGTCTCGGCTTCCTCAATGTGCCTCGATAACAACCTCAGATGTCTGGTTCCTCTCTTTCAACTGCAGCGCGAGTCCACAGTACTTGGAAAAAAACGCAGCACTCATTTTCAACACGAACAAGTAGACGAAGCCGTCGTCGCTTCCAAATGGACCTGGAAACCAGGCAGTAATCCACGACATCCGGCGAATGTTGCAGGAAGTCCGAAGTAGAATACGCGACAGCAGAAAGGGTGGGATTCGTGTTCCTTGATCGCTGACGCCCTGAACGGCTATAATGGCACTCGAGCTGGAACTGCGGGACCGTCCGGAGACGGGTCCCACACCAGGCGTTTTGTTGCATGCTCTAATCCAAGTTATTCACGAACGATTTGTTGCGGAGCGGCAAGTCGGTCATCCACGAGCGTCTAAGGACCCACCGTCTTGTTTCACGCATTTGCCATCCACTGCGCAACCGACTTGCCCCTTTCCTTTCCTTGCATTCGCCTCGACGTGCAACCCTTAGGACCGGCGGATCAATTGGGGGGCGTTCGTGCGGCGAGCCTCCTTAGCTGCGAGACTGATTCACCCATGGGGCGAGCCCACGGGGGTCTGTACGCGGAAGAGTGCGACAGTTATTGATTGGCGAATCCTTAGCGACAAACTTCATGATTAATCGGGGCTTACAGAACGTCATTCGGATATTTGCAATAGATTCCAACA
>JAJSAJ010000466.1 GCA_024274855.1 Planctomycetota bacterium
CAAATGGCTGCCATCGAACGTTTCAGCCGCTCGTGAGGCCTCAGAACCAAGCCAATCTGGATGCCCATTCTTAGCAGAAGCCGGGCCCGCCCATGGGAAAGACACGACCACCGGACCGCCAGCGCCACGACTTTCCTAGCGAGGCCGAAGCGTTACCCAACCGACTCGTCAACGCTCCCCTCGGGCTCCTTGAACAGAGGCCTTGAGCTTCGGCTCGCCAGCTCGCGAAGTCAAAGCCTTATTTGTTCGCCCGCTTTGTTGGGTGCTGAGGCGTGACGATAGATGAAGCGTAGGTTGATACAAAACGCGGCAAGAATGCAAGCAAGTGCGCCGCAGAGCGCCAGACTCTCGCCGGATAATGGCGACTGTTTTGTCCATTTCGCACGCGAAAGTCGTTGTGTGAGCAAATCAAGGCTAGGTGCGGCATCATCTTTCACGAATGTGCGTACGGCTTCCGGTTGCACATCCTCCTGGGCAAGCACACCATTGATCGCCGAATCGATCCGTTCGATTTCCGCTGCGATCCGATCGATTTCGGCGTCATTGTTTTCCTCTATCCGGTGCCTGACTGCGAGCAAGCAAATTGCCAGAATCGACAACGACACCGACACCCAGACGAGTTTGGTTTCACGCTTGTTGCGGTTCGTCATGTGTTTCTCAGGCGGGCGAATGGCCCGCGATTGAGCGGAGTCGCGAGCGAACTCGTTCGGCGAAGCGATTCCCGCTCCAATCGCTTGTTCGGCCGCCGCAGGCGGCCAACAACGTGATGCAATCGCGGGCCGTTCCTTCCGGACGCCTGCGGACGGAAGGAACGTCTGGCATCAGCGGGCCGTGAGCAAACGTCGATGAGCGAAGCGAACAAGCCAGCTTGTTACGGCTCCGCTGCATGCCTTTGTTCGGCGCTCACCGGCGAAACCTTTGTCGAATCCTCGTAGAGCGTGTCAGGACAGATGTCTTGCTCATGGGGCCATACGACGGTTCCATGTGCTACGCGCGCTCGCCTGAAGTAACGGATATCTTCGAACTCCCTGAATACGCCAAATCTGAGCAGGTGTCCACAGTCGAAAATGCCGACTTCACCATTCGTAAACGTAATCTCCAGCCTGTAGTTGTCCCTAGAGACAACAGCTTTCACTCGGGGATTCATGGTCACCTCAGCGGTTCGATCTTGAATGGTTGCTGCCCATTTGCGGCGAGCTCCCAATCCGCCATCAGATCATCCCTGTGTATCTCCACCCATGCAAGCACCATTTTCATCTTACCTGGAGGCAGAGATCCCTCCAACACCTCCCCTTCCGGTATGGCAACCACCGCCTCGTCACTCTGGTACTTCACGTGGATGTGGGGCCTATGATGCCGCCTGTTGTCCTGGAAGTAAAGCGAGACGATGATACCGTAGAACATCGAGACCACAGGCATACGATCTACCTCTTAGTCTGTGTGCCGAACGATGGAGGTAACGGGGCGCGGAGTTGACGTTGCCGAGCGAAGCGAGCGCGCCGCGCTAGTCCCGATCCCGTGCGTCGTTTTGTTCGTCGCCAGCGTTGCCCACCCGCGTTGAACCAATTCGGGTTACTAATCCGGTCGCAACAACTCGTGAACCCTCCATCACCTCAATTTCGGTTCCTATTGCAAGTGCATCATAGCAGATTTGGGGCATATAGGAAAACCTAACAGTTGCGAATGTTGTCTCGCCGGGCATTACAGGGTCATCGGGACCGTCCACGAACTCGACGCCCAAGTATTCTCGATCGCCCCCAACAACTCGGAGATGCGGACGATACTTGGGGTCGGTATCACATGACAGACTGATTGCGTTTTCCCAACCCCCTTTACTCGCAGAAAGGAAAGTAATGCGGAGCTCTGCAAATCTGCTCATAGGCTTCAGGCGACGAACGTCTGGCGTCACCGGGTCGCCGCCACTAACGCATCCATTGGGTTCTGACCGGATCGGCGACTCTGGTCCAGCGATTGGTTATTTGGCTACTCGGAAGCACCATCCACCGTGATCGTAGCGTCGGGCTTTGCCGTTCGAAGCTTAGCGATGGCGGCCTCCGACAAGCCTGCATTGTTCAAGATGATACCATAGAGTTCGGATGGTTGCGACAGTTTTGTGGCAGTTGCATCCGTGATAGAGCCACCATTCAGTGTGAGCCACGCAACGCCAAGTTCGCAAATCTCCGAGATTCCTGAATCAGTGATCCCCGAGCCGTCGAGTGACACCCAAAACGAGCGTTCTTCGCCGGGGCCAATCACGGTGAAACCCGTTGGCAGGCGTTTGAGAGTGGGTACAAGTTTCCGAATTGTTTCGTCCGTTGCGGCATCCCCGCGCAGCTCGACCATGTAGTTTCCATCGACAAGATCGAAATCTAACGAGCCACCGTGATTCTGCACAAATTGTTGGGCATCGTTGAACTGGCACTGCCGAATGGTTCGGACCAGTGTTGGGATACCGAGCAATGCAGCGAACAGACACGGCGCGGCGATCCAGAGCAGAACGGTACGGCGTCGCATATCATGAGCACTCTTGCCAAATAACGGCCAAGGTCACCGGGTTAGCGGACCAACACGAGTGAACGTTGAAAAACAGATACGCTTAAAAGAAGTAAGTGACGTTGAAAAACCGCAAGGCAAGGCAAGGCAAGCCAACTCCGGTTCACCGATTTGTTATGCAGCATTTTCGTCTTGCGGTTTCGAATCGCCAGTCTGCCGACTGACGAGACGATCGCGATGCCGTTCTTGACGCTGCCGATAGTATTCGACCAGTTTTTGCGGATCGTGATCGACAGATTCGGAAATCTCGTGGC
>JAJSAJ010000467.1 GCA_024274855.1 Planctomycetota bacterium
CGGTCGCATGTGTCAGGCTGTCTCCAACGATCAGTAACCGAATCGATTGGCCGGTGCCCGCATCGGCCGGCACCACTTGCAATTGAGTTGCCGCGTGGGCAATCTGGTGCCCGTCAGCATTTTGGATCGATACTTGCAAGACATGGTGTCCGACTTCTGCTGTCCGCGGTGTGACGGCCCAGCATCGTGGTTCCGATTTTCCGATATCGCAATTGATGACAAATCGGTATTTCTCCGGGGTCTGACTCAGAACAATGTCGTCGTAATAGACATGAATCGGGATCCCGACCACAGCTTCGATTCGCGGGGGCAGCGTCAACTGAATCGCGGCAGAATCGCTCAATTCAGCGGCTGCGGAAAGCCCGGTTGCCAAGAGGAATATCGCTGGAAAGCAATACGTAGCGGAGCCTTTAGAAATCTTCACGGTCCATGTCTTTCGGCAACAAATCTAATAGGGGCGGGTTGGCCAGCGGTTGCATCTCACTTCTTAAAATGACCGCGTCATCACGGTCCACGCCTGCCTCGGCGAAACCGAGCCGATTTCGCAGTGGATCATCGCCGCCATTCGCATGGAAATCGGTAACGAAAGCAACATGGCCATCCTCGTAACAGATGTTTTGCCCGCGGCCTCCGTGATTCGCACTGACACGGCCTCGAAGATGAACGCTCGGTGCGTCCGCCAAGATCGCAAAACGCGCTCGGCCAAGATTGCGATTCACCTGGTACGAATCCTTGTCAAAATACCCGATGCAATAGGCGTAACTGCCCCCCGCCTTTTCTCGCAGTCCCATCAACTGGCCGCTCGGGGCCGAATCAACCTGCTGCAGGCTCGGTATATACCATCCGCTCCGGTCATCAGCCAGTTTGGACCCCGGGCAAATCAGTCGCGGATCGTGACTCGATAGCATCTGGCTGTCCAGCAGAGTCGGCGCGAAGATGCCGGCGAAGGCTCGGGGTCCGGAAAGGGGTACGTAGGGGAAACGATGGCCTCCCTGCCGATCACTGAATGTGATCAAATCGACGCCCAGTTCTCTCAGATTGTCCTGGCACGCAAGCTTGCGCGCCTGGTAACGGCCGTTGATCAATGCCGGAACGAACAGCGTGAATGCGGTTACCGCGACAAGGGCAACAACCAGGGCGTCCGTTAGCGACCACGAAGCCACTGCCCCACTACCCGGATCGCGTGCCTGAAGAATCGATAGCGGAACAGGGTGATTGTCGACTTCATACTTCTCAATCGAATCGCAAACTCGACCGGCCAGGCCGGGCGGCGGAGCCTGTTCGTCGTTGAGTGTTTCCAGCGGCTCCAGAGCCTGGCGAATCTGCTCTAGCTGTCGGCGCAAGTCGGGGTCGGCTGCAAGCGACTGCTCGATTCGGCGCCGTTCGGCCGTGTCCAAGACTCCCAATAGATATCCGACCAGATCTTCACGCATGGAGGTTTGACTACTTTGGGTGGACGTGTGCTTCCGTCCAGGATTCGTTCAACTTGGCGATCGCCGAATGCAATCGGCTCTTGACAGTTCCTACTGGGATCGACAATACTTCCGCCGCTTCCCGATACTTCATGCCCTCATAGTAAACCAATTGGACAACGCACCGCATCGGTTCTGATAGCTCGTCAAGAGCATCGCGAACCCATTGGCCGCGTTCCCATTGGCTGACGTGGTACAGCGGATCGTCTTCGGCATCGCTGACCAACAGATCCACTAACCGGCCCACTTCTTCGCCATCAACCGTGCTACCGGTTCGATCAAGGCTGATCATTCGATGCCGTTTGTTTCGCCGTTGTGCGTCAATGGCTTGATTCGTGGCAACCGCATACAGCCACGGTCGAAAGCGTCGCCCCTCGTCGAATTGATGACACTTCAGATGGACTTGCAGAAACGTTGTCTGAAACGCGTCTTCGGCCATCTCCGCGTCTCCCAGATAGCGACGAAGATAGTTGAAAAGTTCGTGTTCGTAACGACGCACCAACTCAGCAAAAATCGATCGGTCACCGCTTTGGCGATACTGCAACAAAAGCTGCTCGTCGGTTGCCGGATCCTGTTGTTCGCGGCAATCCCTGTTCGTCATGAATCGAGTAGTTTCCGTCATTTGATACGTTCTAGAAAAGATAAGGTTCGGAAAAGATGACGATCCGGCTGAAAGAACACCCGTATTGTCGAACGGACGCCCACGTCCGTTCATTCGACGGACCTGGAGGTCCGCCGGACAAGATGCGCACACGACACGCGCATCCTGCAAACTAAGACTCTAGCGAGGCAGGGCCTCGGACCACTGCGATTCTACCGCTCGAAACCTGGTTGACGACCCTGCCGCCCATCGGCGAATGACGGAAAACGTTTCCCGCCGCCAGTCTACGACGTTCGATGTGGAACACGCGACAGAGCCTATACTACCATGAAATCCCGAGTTTGGCGAAGGTCCTGCGCGCCAAACATTGTCCGGTTTGACACGGGGCACAACGCGTCTTACACTCGGGTGCTGCCAATTCCGCAAAATCCATGCCACCGTGATTGCCGTGTCCAAAAAAACATATACATGGGCTGCACCGGGCGACGTTAACGCCTTTTTTGGCTTGATGTTAGATAACATCGCCGATCTTGTGTTGACGGTTGGGATGCTGGCGAGCATTTTTCATTTTCCTACAAAATTCGCTTTGCAGTACATGATCCCCGGAACGGCCATCGGCGTTCTATTCGGCGATTTGGTCTTTTTTTTCACGGCACTCGTATTGGCTCGCCGTACAAAACGTCATGATGTGACGGCCATGCCACTCGGGCTGGATACCCCCAGTACGATTGGTGTGGTGTTGTTCATTCTCGGGCCCGTTTTTTTGCGAGCCCAGAATAATTTGGGTATGAATGCCGAGCAAGCCGCATTGTACACGTGGCATATTGGGATCTGCCTTCTGTTCATTTCCGGCCTGTTCAAGATCGTCTGTGCGTTTGGGGCGGGGATGGTTCGGCGGCTTGTCCCGCGAGCCGGTCTGCTCGGTTCGCTGGCCGCCATCGCTCTGGTGCTGATCAGTTTTCTTCCATTGTTGGACGTGCTTGCCACGCCATTGGTCGGCATGATATCGCTGGCCATCATTCTGACGACGTTGGTGGCACAAGTTCATCTTCCATGGCGCATTCCCGGAGCGTTGGGGGCGTTGTTGGTCGCCGGCACTGTGTACTATGTCATGTCATTCGCCGGGCTGCTGCATTCGGGACACGTTGCCTTCGATCCGGCTGACGGTCTGCTACCACATGGCTGGCTGGAGGTATTTCGTTTCGAGTGGCTTGCGGTTATGAAAGACTCGCTTCGCTACCTGCCCATTGCGATTCCATTCGCACTCGGAACGGTTGTCGGTGGAATCGATTGCACGGAAAGCGCGGCGGCCGCCGGAGACGAATACGATACGCGTTGGATTATTGGTGTTGAGGGAGTTGCCACATTGCTGGCATCGCTATGCGGCGGAGTGATTCAGACGACTCCCTATATTGGACATCCGGCGTATAAAGCGATGGGTGGTCGATCGGCTTACACGTTGGCTACCGCTCTGTTTATCGGTGGGGCTGGATTGTTCGGCTTTTTTGGTTACATGTATTCCGCCATCCCCAACGCGGCAATCTTTCCGATTCTGATTTTTATCGGGCTGGAGATCACGGCCCAAAGTTTCCAGGCGACGCCCAGAAAACACTACGCGGCACTCGCTCTCGCCTGTGTGCCGGCCATGGCAAAGCTGGTCACCATATTCACGGGCGACCTGCTCGCTCAAGTCGGCAAGACAATCGACCAACTTGCTCCGCCTCTGGTCAACCATCTGCAGACGATCCAGATTCTCGCAAGTGGTTTCATTGTGACCAGCTTGCTCTGGGGATCGGCCATGGCCGCGATCATTGACCGTCGTCTTCGCGTTGCGGGTATCTACTTTGCCATTGGCGGAATCTTCAGCCTTTTCGGAGTGATTCACTCGCCGTTCGCCGATGAACGGTTGCTGGTTGCGTGGAATTTACCCGCCGACCTTCCACACGCGGCCGCGGGACAGACTCCGTTCCATATGGCTTCGGCCTATCTGACTGTCGCGGTCATGCTGTTTGTTTGGGCCCAATTCGTCACACCTCAAAAGTCAAGGTACGATGATGTTGAACCGTGAACTCGAGCCTGAAGTCATGGATACGACCGAAGAGGCTACCGACTATGACGCGATGAACCACGATGAAGTGAATCGCAAGTTTGTTGCCGATCTGCTCGAAATCGGCTTGCCCGGGTCGGATGTCCTCGACCTCGGGACCGGTACGGCTTTGATTCCGGTCGAGTTGTGTCGGCAATTCGAAGACTGCCGAATCATGGCTTCCGACCTGTCAGCCAATATGCTCGATCTGGCTCGCTACAACATCGAGGTTCATGGGATGATCGAGCGGATTCAGCTGGATCAAGCTGACGCGAAGGAAATGCCGTATGCTGATGATATGTTCCATGCCGTGATATCCAACAGCATCATTCACCACATCCCCGATCCGGTCGTCGTGCTGCGCGAGGCGGTGCGGGTTACCGGCCCAGGTGGACTGTTGTTCTTTCGCGACTTGATGCGGCCCGCTGACTTGCAAGAACTGGATGCTTTGGTCCAAACCTATGTGGGTGACGAAAACGAGCACCAGCAATCGATGTTCCGCGACTCCCTAAAAGCTGCACTGAACCTTGACGAAATGCGAGCGGCCGTTGAGCAAGTTGGCTTCGAACCCGATACGGTTCAGGCAACCAGCGACCGACATTGGACCTGGATCGCTCATTGCGAGTGAGTTACGGCGTCTATCGCCGCCCTTTCAAGACGTTCGAACCGGCGAGCGAGAGAACGCCCGGCATCGCTCGCCACGAAGAGTTGCGATTCCGCATGTGGATTAACTTCGGCACGATGGCAAGACCTGCTACATTCCTTCGCGACTGCCGACCGTGCTGACGCGCACCGGCTGGATTTCAAGATCCAACACTTGCCCAGGCATTCGGAAGGCTCTATAAACACCAATTATCGTCCGAGAAGGAGGACTTTGTTCACGCCGAGCTGAGTGGCGGATAGCGATTCAGGGAGAACTGGAGCGTTGAGTTGAGCGCTGTCGTGCGCAGGACTCGATAAGCGGGGGTTCAACTAACGCAACTCACTGCTGCCGGGAGGTTACGTCATGCAACTAAGCAGATGCCGGTCTCTGCTGATCGTTTTCTGTGTCGTCGTATGGGCACGATATCCTGCTTTTGCCCAATACCAGATTTACTGGGGAGACGTGCATGGTCACACGATCCACTCGGATGGGAAGGGAAGCCTGGATGATTACTTCGCCCATGCCCGAGATGTTTCCAAGCTGGACTTCGTGATCGTTACCGACCACGATTTTGGAAACGGCAAACCCACTTGGTGGCTGCCCAAGGAAACGTGGACGCTAACGCAGAACAAGGCGGACGAGTACACCGTCAACGGCACATTCGTTGCCATTGCCGGCTACGAATGGACGTCGCAACCCAAGTATTGGACTGACGTGAAAAAGGGCACTCCTTCCGAACGCCTCTTCGATGGGCCTCCGAAGTTTTACAATCACAAGAACGTGTATTTCCCCTCCAGGGTTGAATGCATCTTCAGTGCAAAGGATCCTGCCTACAAGAGCCCAGATTTGCTTGCCGCGGCGGTTCTCAACACCGGCGGACTGATTCACAATTCGCATCCGAATGCCCTTCCGGACGCAAAGGATCAGTTTGACTACAAGCCTTTTTGCTATTCGGTGATCGCGAACACCGAGATCGGCTCGGATACCCTCTACGGCACCGATGGAAAAACGTACCAGCTGGGATGGGAGCAGGTGGTCCGCGATTTCCTTAACTGCGGCGGCAAGACCGGCTTCGTCAAAGGGACGGATACTCACGAAGGAAAGCCGGTTGCAAGGACGGCCGTGTTCGCCAAGGAACTGACCCGCGAAGCTATCTTCGACGCACTGCGCCATCGTCGCAACTACGCCGTATCCAACACGAGAATCATTCTGGGCTTCAAGATAAACGGACATACCATGGGTGAAGAGATTGAAATAGAAGGCAAGCCCCGAATTGCGGTGAGTGTTAAAGGGACTGACACAATCAAGGAATTGGCAATTGTCCGAGATGGTTCCATCCTGCACTCGGTCAGCCCGAAAGGCAATCTGGTAAAGTTCGAGTATGTTGACAACGCATTTGA
>JAJSAJ010000468.1 GCA_024274855.1 Planctomycetota bacterium
GAACCCGTCAAGAAGGAACCGGCAAAGAAGGACACCTAACCGCTTAGGGTAACCGTTCACGGAATGTAGGCCGCCGGTTCGCTTCCAAGGGGTCAGACCCATTTTCGGCGACAAAATGGGTTCGCGTAAAGAAACGCTTTCTCCGCCGAAAATTGCGTCAGACCCCAGCGGCGTGAACGGCTACCGCTTATCGAACGCCTTCAGGTTCGTTCGTCGTTCGACACGACGTTGGCCAACGGAGCGAGGCGGACAGTTCATCCAGAACCCACATGGCCAATAGGCCCCATGGACCGAACGGGACCGCGACTAAGCAGCATCGTGAGCGAACTTGTTTGTGTGGAATCCCTTGCCGCTTCAATCGCGTGTTCGGCCGCTGTGGGCGGCCAACAATGTGATGTAAATCGTGGCCTCGTTCCTTCCGGACGCATGCGGACGGAAAGCATCACACATTATGCGGCCGATCGCCATCCGGCCTAATTCGGCTGCTCGATGGCAAGAGTTCCATCTTCTTTACACTTCGTTTGTCGCCTTTCCAAATTCGTCTACTTGGCCCAGGGTCCATTCCCATTTACCTGTTTCGGGTCCAGGGTACGAATGAATTTGACATCGAGTGGTAATGTCCGCTGGTCCTGGCCATCCTGAAAAGTAGCCAGGTAAACAAAACAGACCAGATCGTACTTATCGGTTGACTGAGCGACTTCACCATATTGATACTCGAGACTCAGATCCTCACGATGAGCGACAATGGTCTTGATCGGCTCGATCGCGAAAAACGCCTGGCGTTCCGGCTTCAAGTCAGGGAAATCGGTAAAGAATCGTTTGAACGTCATGTCGGATTTGATTCGCTTGCTGCGGACCAAGTGCAACTGGTATGCCTGATCCAGCTCGCCTTTCTGAACCATTTCCAACCATTGATCCGCGAACTGCCGGCCGTTTCGAACAACCCACCACTGATGTGAATAATGGTGAGCGGGCCCGAGCAGGCCGAAGAAAATCGCGATCCCGATCGCTGCCAGGACGCCCTTCCGGCCGACTTTTTCCGGATGTTTGGCCAAGACTCGCAGTGTCAACGCGCCCAACAGGATCGGCGGCAACGCCAAGAACCAAAGGACCGGCGTCAGAAACGACAGGATACTGATCAACCCAAACAATACGGTAACTACCGCCAACAGACTCAGGGGCCGGTATTCCACGGCATCGGGGGGCAAATCGGTCACGGGGGCCTTGTCCGCTCGAGTTGAAGCATCAGATTCATTCATCGAAATAACTCTCTTATCCTTGGCCATGATAACTTCGGCATATCGTTCGTTTCCAAGGGGTCAGACCCATTTTCGGCGACAAAATGCGTTCGGGTAAAGAAACGGCTTCTCCGCCGAAAATTGCGTCAGACCCCAGCGGCGTGAACGGCTACGGCATATCTTACCCGAGCTTACACAGACATTCGCAGCGGCGAAGCACGCGGCCACGTCATTCGTGGAAAAAAGGGGGACCGAGGCTCTAGTCACTATTCCAACTCGATCGCCGGTGATAGTACTTGTCAATAAAAGCACTCGTGCTGCTGAACTCTCCGCCGCTTCCTCCGCGCAACGCGCCATGCGATTGGCCTCGCATGAAAGCCAACCATTTTCGGCCGGGCGCCATACCCAGGAAATTGCCGGCAGTTCGCGTTTGCTGGAATCCCATCGGATGTGCTCCCATTGGCGCTGTTTGAAGCGTGGCACACACAAAGGAGATGAACAGCCAGGCAACCACGACCGCTAGAATGGACCGGCCAACCGTCTCGACCCAAAACTGAAACACGACGCGGCGCCGCGATAGCAGGTCACTCAGCAGCCGCATGATTCCAAACGAAATCAGAAACAGTGCCCAGAGCGAGACGAAGTCCCAGAGGTAATCATTGTCCGGCATTTGCTTTTCGAGGAACCCACCGAGCAACTCGAAATAATTGAAGGCCACCATCATGGCCAACAACAGATTCACAAGTGTGAGCAGGTTGCTCCACAGACCGTGAAACCATAGGGCACCGACGAAGCCGAGAAAAACAAACAGCAATAGCAGAGTAAGCATCGATCGATTCCTATTGCTTGAGCACGCGTTGTAATTCGTTCAGTGATGTGACTCCGCGAGCGACCAGCAGAATGCCTTCTTCCTGAAGCGAGCGGTTTCCGGCTTGGCGGGCCAAGCGGCGCAGCGCATCGAGGCGTCGCTGGCCGGCCAGTTCTTGGCGCAGCGCATCGTCGACTTTGATCAGTTCAAAAATGGCTGTCCGCCCTCGATACCCAATCCCGCTGCAATCCGGGCAGACTTCCGGCTCGCCTTTACGTTTCTTGCTTCCCGGCGGTGGCGGCTGAAATTCGCGATACAGCACTTCGACTCGGTCTCCCGGAATCCCAAGTTTCTGAAGTAGTTGCTTGGGAGGCTCATAGGCCTGCCGGCACGTTTCACAAAGTTTCCGGACAAGTCGCTGAAAAAGCACTCCATGGACAACCTGCGAAAACGGCTCGGGGTTCCCTTTCAGCGCCAAGACTCGCAGAAGCGCCTCAACACCCTCTCGAGCTCTGACACTAACCGCAACCAACTTGTTCTGCTCGAGCACATACCCGGTCAGCGCGTCGACCGTCTCGCCATTGATCAGTTCTGGAACCACAATCGCGTCCGGCTCGCGCAACATAACGGTTCGCAGCACGGTCATGGGCGTTTCACCGGCTGAACCGTCAAAAGTAAACAACTCGACATTCTCGACGTGGGTCAGTGACTTCGCCTTATCCTCAACGCAGAGAAAATCTCGCAGATATCGATCGGTGGCCGACAGGGCGACATTCCATGTAGTTCTCAGGCCGCCACCCGGCATCGCGCTCATGACAACCATGCCGGCCTCCTGTCCGAGCATTTCCTTAAGCTGGTCGCGCATCGATTCACGCATCCCAATGTCTTCCAGTGAATGGAAAGGCGACTTGTCAGGCGCCATTTCAACGAGCACCCGTTCCCCCGTCTTGGTTCCCTGGCTGATGAGTTTGCATGCAAGTCGCGATTCCATGTACTTCGCGCGAAAACGGCCCTCTTGCTTTGCTCGACGCTCTTCCATGTTCAGAGCCGATATTTTTTTCATTACGGCCAGCATCACATCCGCTGTTTCCCGATCACGGGGCTCGACCGCATGCCAGACGCCATCAATTTCATACCGAACAGAGACGGTTTCCTTGGTGTAGTCGAGCATAATGCGGTCCGCGCGGCGATTGACCGCATCGGCGATCAGTTCCTTGACGGTGATGAAACCGGGTGACTGCCTGGCGATGATCAAGTTGGCTTGATTCTCAGTCTCCGTCCCTCCATCGCCGGTCAGTTTTACCGGTGGCCCTGCCTCACCCGCCCCCTTCGTCTCTTTCCGTCTTCCCTTTCGCCCGGTAGCAAGCCCCGCAACCCACCGTTTCAGATGACTGGGCGTCAACACTTTCTGTTCGTCTGTCACGCGCGAATTGCGCATTAGGATGTATGTCATCAGCGGTGCCAGATAGGCAAGCCAAAGAATGATGTAACCGACAATAAACAGGGGTATTACAAGCGTCAGTAAAAAAGCGGCGAGGAAAACAAAAACGACAATCGGATTCCAGATGGAACTCGGCATATCGATCCCATCGCCGATCTCGAGCGTATCGCGATTGATCCAGTCGGTAGTTCGAACCCAACCAATGAACACCAGCCAGAGAAGAAGCAGTTTGTACCAGGCCAGATAGTCACCCGGTCCGCGTTGGAATGGCCCTTGGGCGGCGGGCCAGTCTTGTGCGACGGCCGTTCCAGACGCAAGGAGGACCAACCCGGCAGCACCCAGCAAGACGATGGCTTTGCGAAACATCATAGAATTCCAGGTTGTGAAATATTGATCCCTTTAAGCGCCATTTTCAATGCTTCTCGGTTCGGCGCCACTTCAAATGCAGTGGGACGATCTATCAGCTGCTCGTCGACCAACTGCTTCAAACTCATCGTAAAGTCCTGCATCCCTTCCTCGGCACCGATGCGAATCGCGTCCGGTAACTTGTTGTCCGTCGATTCCAAGATCAGCTTCTTGATTGTCGGTGTGAAAATCATGATTTCAACAGTCGGAACCCGCCCGACTCCCTCCTTGATGGAAGGGAGCAGCTTCTGAGCGACAATCGCTTTCATATTGAATGCAATAGCACTACGAATGGCCGAATGCATTTCTTCAGGAAAGAGATCTAGAATTCGCCCAATCGTCGTCGGAGCGGTCGAAGCATGAATCGTCCCGAACACCAGGTGCCCCGTTTCGGCCGCATGAATCGCCGTCATGAAGGTCTCTTCATCACGCATTTCTCCCACCAACATGACATCCGGGTCCTCACGCACCGCATGCTTCATCCCAATTCCAAAATCGATGACATCCTCACCGACCTCCCGCTGATTGATCAGACACTTGTCTTCCTTGTAAACAAACTCGATTGGATCCTCAAGTGTCAGAATGTGCTTGCGGTAATGGGCATTGATCCAGTTCAGCATCGATGCAATCGTGGTTGTTTTTCCCGACCCGGTTACGCCGGCAAGCAACACCATCCCCTGGTCATACCGACACAGGTCCTCCATGATCGGCGGAAGATTCAGGCCCGCGAAGTCGGGGATCCAGTTACTCACTCGCCGCGCAACCAGACCGATCATCCCCATCTGTTGAAGCATGTTCACACGAAAACGCCATGTCTCGCCATCGACATCAACCGTATAGGCAAAGTCGGTGCCTCCATTCTGATCGAATATGGCACGGTGTCGCTTGTTCATCATCGGAAACAGCAGCCGGCACATCTCTTTCATCTCGATCAGTGGGCGATTCAGCGGCTTCAGTGTTCCGTTAACACGAACGATCGGCGGTTGGCCGACCTTCATGTGCAGGTCGCTCCCTTCCAGCTTGACCAGAGCACGGAAATACTTGTCAACTTCCAACTCTTTCGTCTTTGCCAGAAACCGATCTTCCAAATCACCGATGTCCACGTCATGATGTGAGGAAGAATCATGGGACAGAGCACCCGAATCACTTACCGCCATCGCACAGACCCCCTTGCACTATAACCGGACCGGAACGCCGCGCTCGGCCATCCGTTTTTTGGTTTCACGAATCGAATACTCGCCGAAATGAAAGATGCTGGCCGCAAGTGCCGCATCCGCCTTGCCAATCAAAATCGCATCGGCCAAGTGATCCGGACAACCCGCACCGCCACTGGCAACGACCGGAATAGAGACCGCGCTGCTTACCGCCGCCGTGACTTCCAAGTCATAGCCATCTTTCGTACCGTCACAGTCCATACTGGTCAAAACAATCTCGCCCGCACCAAGCTGCTGCACTTGGCGCGCCCAACTAACCGCCTCCAAGCCCGTCGGAACGCGGCCGCCATTGATATGAACTTCCCACACCTCGCAGCCATCCCGTTCGACACGCTTCGGGTCGATATTGACGACAATACACTGACTGCCAAAACGTCGAGCGGCCTGGCGGACAAACTCCGGGTCCTGACATGCGGCCGAGTTGATGGAGACCTTGTCACATCCTGCATTTAATAACGTGCGAATGTCCTCAATGGTTCGAATTCCACCACCAACGGTCAACGGCATCATCACCTGCTCCGCCGTCCGGCGCACAACATCGATCATAATATCCCGCTGCTGATGACTGGCCGTGATGTCCAAAAACACCAACTCGTCCGCTCCCTCCTGCTCGTAACGCGCAGCAACAAGGACCGGATCGCCCGCATCGCGAAGATTGACGAAGTTCGTCCCTTTCACAACACGGCCCTGGTCAACATCTAAACACGGGATAACGCGATTAGCGAGCATCGATAGTCGAAGGTACTAGAGTAGCGAACGAGCAAGACGACAGAAATGCCTGGTCACGGACTGCAAATTGCCCGAACTGTGCAATCTTCTACTGTAAGCAGTTCCAGGGACCATGTCGAGGGTTCAGCTGCCAAGCTCCCCCCAATTCGCTGGGGTACGGTGCCGATCTGAATTGCTTGCTCCCGGCCGACCTCCGATCGAGCCCCGAATCCAAGCCGAATCCGAATCCGAGGCCGAATCCGGGACCGGGGCCGGATCGATCGTTTTGCTGTCCGCCGACTGATCCGGCAGCTACCGTCGCTCAACAAGGCTCCTCGACAACTTCGCAGTCCGGCAGGGATTCCAGAAAAATCCGACCGTACGCCTTCGTGTGCATTCTGGGGTCAAGGATCACAACTTGGCCTCGATCGCGTTGACTTCGTATCAAGCGGCCAAATCCCTGTCGCAACTTGATTACCGCCTCGGGAACCTGGTATTCCATGAACGGACTGCCGCCCGCCACTCGGATCGCTTCGAGTCGAGCCTGAATCAGCGGTTGGTCTGGGACACTGAACGGCAGCTTGGTTATGATCACGTTCTGCAACGCGTCGCCGGGAACATCGACCCCTTGCCAGAAACTGTCGGTACCGAACAGAACAGAGTTCGGATTCTGCCGAAACTGTTCGAGCATCAAATGGCGAGGCAAGCCTTCCGCCTGGCTCAGCAGAGCAAGATTCTGTCGTGTCAGCCAGGTCGTAAGATCGGCGGCAATCCTCCGCATCAGTGCATAGCTGGTAAACAGGACAAACGCTCGGCCCCCCGTACGCTGCACGTACCGACAGATCATCTCCCCGCACCGTTGTTCAAACGCGTTGCGTTCGGACCCCGGATCAGGCAGACCTCGCACGAGAATCAAACGAGCCTGGTGGCGGTAGTCAAATGGACTGCCAAGCTGATGCTCAGTCGCATGTGTCAGGCCAATACGCGATCGAAAAAAGGTAAAGGATGGCGGGCGTCCCACGGCCAATGTGGCGCTGGTCATGATCACCGTTCGAACCGACTCGTACAACTGCGCTCGCAAGGCCGGACCAACATCGATTGGGGCGGCCGCAAGGCGAACCATGGGCCGCTTCCTCCGACGCGCCCCGCTCACCTGGATCCAATAGACGGCATCTGGGATCTTCTGCTGCGTCCAGTGCTCGAGCCCGTCTGCCAGGAATCGAAGCCGATCGTGGGCGGCAATAAAGTCATGCCGACCCGATTCGTCCTTCAATCGACCTCCATGTTGTTTAATCTCCCGAGCCAAACGCCGCAACTCAGCGGAAAACCGATTCTCGAACTCCCCCGCTTGCTTCACGCGACCATTGCTACTGGCTTGCTGCTGTTGCCATTGCATGACGTCATCAAAAAACTCGTCACTCTTATAATGGCAACGAAGAACTTCCTGCTGGGCCTGCCTCAGTCCGTAGTGGACCAATAGCCCCTTGCCTCGGCGATCGTTGTATAACTTGTTCAACACATACTCGATCTGAGCCTACGAGATCTGCAGGCCAAGATGATCGGCGGCAACCGCTTCGATCGTATGTGCTTCGTCAAAGATCACGGCCTGGTAGTCGGGTAAGATACTTGCCCCTGCCTGTCGCAATGCCAGATCACTGAAGAAGAGGGCGTGATTCACAACCAGGATTTGTGCGTGCTCGGTTCGACGGCGCGCTTGCACATAAAAGCAATCCCGATTGCGTGGACACTTGCGGCCAAGACAGTTGCCACTGTCGCTGGCAACTTCATCCCACACACTCGGCATCGGCCGAAACGTCAAGTCACTTCGCGAGCCATCCCGCGTTTGCTCAACCCAGTTGGCAATTCGCCGCAACTGGTTTGCGTCGTGATCGCCATCGAACAGGCTGCCTGATCGCTCCATGGCAAGCTGAAGACGGCGGCGGCTGAGGTAATTTCGCCGACCCTTGACCAACAACGCCGAGAATTCGCGAGGAATCACGCTGTTCAACAACGGCAAGTCCTTACTCATCAGCTGCTGCTGCAGGCTGATGGTATGCGTCGAGATCAGCACACGGCGGACGGGAGCTTGGCTGTCGCCCTGGTCTTCGGTCACCGCCAGAATAGCGGGCACCAGATAAGCAAAGCTCTTCCCGACGCCGGTTCCCGCTTCGATTACCGCATGATGCCCCTTGGTAAGAGCCTCGGCCACGGCGTCAGCCATTTCGAGCTGTTCGGGGCGCAATTCGTAGTGCGAGAGCCTTGCGGCAATGCGACCCTCAGGACCTAGAATATCCGCGGGTGTGAGCATGAAAGGCCAACCTTGATGATCGCAACGAACGGCGAGCCGCATCCTTCCTCGGCGGACGACAAGCTGTCAGCCCCTGTTTACTCACGATGCCGATTCGATCACTCCCTCAGTCGGGCTACTGGCCGTAGCGTACAGCCGTTTCGGAATTCGACCGGCCACATACGCCAACCGCCCCGCTTCGACAGCCATCCGCATCGCTTTTGCCATGGCCAATGGATCCCGAGCATGAGCAATTCCCGTATTCAGCAACACGCCATCCGCGCCCAACTCCATGGCAATCGACACGTCACTGGCCGTTCCAACCCCCGCGTCCACAATTACCGGATAGCCTGGGTCGTTTTCTTTGAGATACTCGAGGCATATTCTAAGGTTGTTTGCGTTCAACACACCCTGTCCCGATCCAATGGGACTGCCGGCCGGCATCACACTCGTCGCACCAGCCTCTTTCAGCCGAAGCGCCATGACCGGATCGTCGCTCGTGTAGCAGAGGACCTGAAACCCATCATCGACTAACTGCCGGGTCGCCTCGAGCGTCGCAACCGGATCGGGCAAAAGAGTTCGCGTATCTCCGAGCACTTCCAATTTGACCCAATCCGCACCTGGATTCTCAAGCCCCAACAAGATCTCACGGCCCAGCCTGGCTGTTCGAACCGCATCCTCCGCATTGAAACAACCGGCCGTGTTCGGCAGAAGGATGTAACGCGACAAGTCAATGTACTCGAGAATGTTCCGGCCTCCACTGTCGATCAACCGCTCGCGGCGAACAGCCACCGTGATACAGTGCGTGTCCGATATGTCCAGCGCCTGTTGCATCAGTTCGTAGGTTTCATACTTCCCAGTACCGACAATCAAACGACTGTCCAACTTATGTCCGCCCACCTGCAAGCCGCCTGCGGCGAACTGTTCCGCACCACCTGACTCTCGGTCGCCTGCCGCTGGCTGATTCTGTCTTGAATCCGTCACTATTCACCTCTTGGTTGCAAATAAATAACCGTTCACGGAATGTAGGCCGCCGGCTCGCTTCCAAGGGGTCAGACCCATTTTCGGCGACAAAATGTGTTCGCGTAAAGAAACGTTTTCTCCGCCGAAAATTGCGTCAGACCCCAGCGGCGTGAACGGTCACCCAGATTCTAACGGCCATATTCCACTGGCCTGCCCCAACTGAATCTGCACTGAATCGAGAGAACGACTCGCTGAGTCTCTTGCCGCTGAATCTCGTGTGACATGACTTCACACGATGCTGTCCAACACGACTCAACCCCCCCCAACGAATGTCACGACTTCCAGCACATCCCCCGCCTCGATCCGATGGGCCACATGCTGCCCGCGCGGAACTAGCTCGCGATTCACTTCGACTGCCAATCTTTTCGGATCGAGCTCCAACTCCACAAGCAACTCTGCAATCGTCGTACCCGACACGATCGTGCGCTGCTGGCCGTTGAAGAGAATATCCATCGCCCTGGCCACCTTGGAAGAACAAAGAACGTCTCGATCCCATGCAAACGCTTGACGTGCGGCGAGCCCTCGCTATTGCCGAAGCTCGATATTCCGTGCGGAACCTTTGCCTATCAACCTCATCGGCATAATCTGCGGTGCGTTGGAGTTAAAGGCATTTCGATTGAAAGGCAGTGCATACGCGGCGAAATTCCCAGAAGTAGCATCGGCCACATAGACGATGGAGTCCGCTGGACGCACAGCCGACGAAGCTCGCACGATGGGCGCAACCCCGGTGACCATCAAGAAACGCGGCTTTTTGCCCTGAATGATCCCCAGATCACCGCTGATGTTGTGCCTGAAATGACCGCCCATCTGACCCGTACGATTATTCAGAACCCAGCACTGAAGGTCACCGGTCAGAAAATCCAAAAAAAACACGCCTTCGACGCCATCGGTTATTAGGCCGGTCGCCATCGCAAATGTCTCGCCACTGTCGGTGGCCGAGGCATGCAGGGGCACCGCCGGGAACGTGACCCCGCCACCCTGATCTGCCACTCGCGTTGCCAAGCTACCAATCAGCATTCCAACGCCGAGCACCAGTCCGAATCCCAAACCGGCAACGAAAACTCCGTACGGGTGTTGTTTCAACCATCGTGTCATGACATGCCACTCCTGATTCACATTGGCTTAATCAAACGTCCTAATCACAAACTCCAACCCGTACTTCTGGCACGGTAATCCGGCAACACCATTAGGCATTCATCCATTATTGTAGGCATCGTCGAGAATCCGTGCAACAGAGTATGGATCGAGTGGCTCCAACCTACCCCAGGGCAGCCTTGTCACTAACCAACTTGACAATCTCTGTAGTGAGAACAGATCCCGAAATTGGGAGGGCGAGCCTCCTGGCGAGCCGCGAAAGCGAACGAAACCGCGAAATCCTCGGGTAGCCGTTCACGCCGCTGGGGCCTGACGCAATTTTCGGCGGAGAAAACGTTCCTTTACGCGAACGCATTTTGTCGCCGAAAACGGGTCTGACCCCTTGGAAGCGAACCGGCGGCCTACATTCCGTGAACGGTTACATCCTCGGGCCGTCTTGGCTCAGCAGGAGCTTCGCCCTCCCGCGTCATCAACCGCCAGCCCACGTCATGAACCGCCAGCCATTTCCTTAGTGGCACGGACACAAACCGAAGCCAAAGTGCCACTAACTGGTCACTCGAAGCAACAACGTCCAGAATCCCGTTTTCTAGTCGTCGCTGCGCCCACCCATGAATGCCATCAAATAATACAACAACGTCAGAACCGATTGCAGCGTGGCGGCAACATAGGTCAGCGCCGCAGCATTCAAGACACTCTTGACATAGGGCAATTCGGCAGCACTGATGATCCCCAAGTCGACCAACAATCGTTTGGCCCGAGAACTGGCGTTAAACTCGACCGGCAGATTCACAAGTTGAAAAAAGACGACGCAGGCAAACAAGACGATTACGACTAACAACAGAGGCTGGATTCGAAAAATCAACCCCAAAGTGGCTAACAGAATCCCGGCGTTACTGCCGAAACCGGCCAACGGAACAGCCGCGTTTCGAACAACAAGCGGTGTATATCGTTCGGCATCCTGGATCGCATGTCCCACCTCGTGCGCGGCAATCCCCACTGCGGACAACGTGCGTCCGTGGTAAACATCCCCACTTAGTCTCAGTACCTTGTGACGCGGATCATAATGATCGCTTAAGTGACCCGGGACTTGTTCAATCTCCACATCGTAGAGCGAAGCCCCATCGAGAATATGCCGAGCCGCCGCAAACCCGCTCATACTGGCCGCCACGCGACTGCCTCGCGCATAAGCGCCGCGAACCATCGCCTGGGCAACCAGCCCTAAAATAAAGGCCGGTGCGATGAAAATCATCAGATAAATGTCTGGAATGATCATCGTAGATCGCCTTCCTCTCCCTGCTCGGATCCTCGAGTCTCTTACTGCACCCTCTGATTGCAAACAAATAACCGTACGATGGCCTTCCCGGCCGTCGATCGAAGGCTCAAATCAAGTTCATCGCCATGCTCCCAGAAGTCACTCTGTATTACTAAGGATTCGCCAATCAATAACTGTCGCACTCTTCCGCGTACAGACCCCCATGGGCTTGTCCCATGGGTGAATCAGTCTCGCAGCTAAGAAGGATCGCCGCCCGAACGCCCCCCAGTAAACGCGAAACCCATTGATTCGCCAGCCCTAAGCTTCAACGATCGTTAAGTTCTTCACTGACTTCCAGCGACCGCCAGGAGCGGGCCATTGGAACCCCGAGCAGTAGCTTGGAGTTGGTTGCGGCCCTGCCGCCGGAGAGTCGCCAACCCCCAACCAGACTCCCATTCGGTCCGTTCGCGTTGGTCGATCTCCAGCCCCCACCCGGCATCGAGCAGCGGCGACCTTGATATCATATCCAACGTCCCTCTCGCGGCAACCGCCTCGCGACCCATACACCCCACCCGAGGGAACTAATTGGCTTGGATTACTAGCCTTTGTCTCAAAACGGGAGGGCGAGGCTCCTGCCGAGCCGTTCTGGCCAACAAAACAAGAGGCTCAGCGGGAGCTTCGCCCAGTCGGTAGAACGGGCACCCTCTGGCAATGACAGAGATCGTGCGATAAGTTCGATGGAGTCGTTCCCTTCTGCTTGTCTGCTTGAAAAGCCCGCTGGCCGCTGTTCCGCGTCATTCTTGATATGAAACACCACGCCCCCAGCACCGTGCGTCGGCCACAATACGGATACTCGTGTTGGCCGGCCGTTTCCGGGTCTCTTCTTCTGGCGTTCCTAATTGGGTCACCGGCGCTCGGCGATCGCATTATTCTGCGGAATCTCGACGTTCTGTCGGACACGAAGGTTGTTTCGCTGGATGAAGACGGAATCCAACTCGATAACGGGTCCCTGATCGGCTGGGATCAAGTCGAACGAGGGAAACTCGACGGGGGACGCCAGGCCGATTTCGACAGGCTACTGAAGCAACTCGGCGATCATCTGTACCGGATCCGGCAGCGACTATCGACGGGCGACTACGCCGGCTTGCTGCCCCACGCCGAAGCCGTTCATACCCGTTACGTGGGCCGTACCAGCGCGACCGCCTACATGGTCTTTCAGGCGCTCATGTGGGCGCGTTTGGCAGCCGGTGAACGCGAACTGGCCCTCGGGCCATATTTACAAGCTTATCAATGCCTGCGTGCAACCAACCAAACGGGCCAATCGGTCGTTCTGCCGGGCCCGCGCCGTCTACGGGTCGATATGAAAACGGCCATGACACCCGAGTTGCCGCCGGTCTGGTTTGACGCGGCACAGGCCAAGAAGGCAATGAAATCGGTTGCCCAGACAATCGCGAAGATGCCGAAGCCACGCCCGCCGGGTGCTCGAGTCTATTATGCCACGCTGGCCTTAGCTGCCGAGCGACCGGAGGTAGCCAGCCGAGTGCTGTCCGAACTGCACGAACTCGACTCATTGAAGCAAATCGTCTCGGCACAAGCCGCCTTTTTAGCCGGCAAGCCGGCCGAGGCGGCCGACCGCCTGGCAACGCGTTGGCAAGAAATGCCACCCCAACAACAGCCGCTTGCCTTATATTGGCTTGGACGTGCTCAGCTGGCCGGCAACGACGCGGACACGCGGCAACGTGGTCTGCTGGCACTGCTGAGAATCCCAGCCGTTTACGGACAGCAACAGCCCGCGTTGGCCGCCGCCGGCCTCTATCAAGCAATGCAGGCATTGGCCAACTCGGGCGATGTTCGGGAGAGTATCGCCATCCGCCGTGAGTTGCTTGATCGCTACGGTCAGACCTGGCATGCAATTCAAGTA
>JAJSAJ010000469.1 GCA_024274855.1 Planctomycetota bacterium
CACTTGCCCCGTTGTCGGACAGGAAGAAAATCAACGTGTTCCGAAAAGCATCCATCGCGCGCAGCTGATCGAGGATCCGGCCGATCTCGCGATCCATTCGATCGATCATGGCAGCATGAATCGACATTTTCGTTGCCTGAAAAAGGCGTTGTTCGTCGGTCAGCTGGTCCCAAGGCAAAGGGAACTTGACTTCACCAGGTCCGAGGATCTTGAACGCGTCTGGAAAATCGTAAGGTGGCCCCACTTCGCGTTCAACTGCCGACAGGGACGTTTTCACGAGTCCCATCTTTTTCATTCGCTGGTAACGCCGTTTTCGAATCGCATCCCACCCACAATCGTATCGGCCACGGTAGCGATCGATGTCCCGCTGAAGTGCCTGGAGCGGAAAATGAGGCGCTGTGAATGCAACGTATTGGAAAAACGGACGGTCAGGAAAGTGTTTCGCATGATCCTTCAAACACTGAATCGCGTAGTCGGCGATTTGTATCGTCGCATAGTATCCCGAACCACGCTCGACCGGAGGCAGCTTGACGCCATCTTCGTAATGGACGCGTGGACTGAAAAAACGTCCTTGATCACGCAGGTCGTAAGAACGGTCGAAACCGTTCTTCAGGGGCCATCCATCGATATGCCACTTGCCCGAATGGTACGTGCGGTACCCGAGCGGCGCGAGCATTGCCGGAAGCAACGGCGCCCAGGCCGGCCGAACACCGCGGCCCCCGCTTCGAACACCCGGTACCGTATCCCGGCGAATCTCCTGAGCATAATAGCCGGTCATGATCGCCCCGCGAGTCGGCCAGCAGCGAGCCGTGTTGTAAAACTGTGTGAACCGCAGTCCGCTGCGAGCCAGCCCGTCCAGATTCGGCGTTTGGATCTCGCCACCGTAACACCCAAGGTCCGAATACCCCATATCGTCAGCCAGGATAATAATGATATTCGGCACGGGACGAATGTCGGCTGAAAAGGCTTGACCTGTCTTGTCAATCGCCAATGTGACGACAAAGGCGGCGACTACGAACGCCATAATCCGACGTCGCAAATATACAGTTAATTCACGGCGTTCGGAACAGGCTGTAGTTCTTGGACAAAGCATGCCGACTCCTCCAAAGGGCTGGGGGGACGTCTTGGAAAGCCAAGCTCAGTATCACCGCATGACGGAGGCCGGTCAACGGCCAGCATGGGAAGAGCAACAGGATTCGGTGATGATCGATGGAAAGAAAAGCCGAAATGCGAGCGTACGCCTGAAAATGCCCGCGTGATGAAAAAAAAGTGAAGAAACCCCGTGCGTTCAGCATCTGAACACGTACAAGCAAGGAAGCGCACGAACGTATTCAACGGCATTTTCACGAGTCGACCTGGCCGGCTGCCGCCAACATGGTTTCTCACAACGGGTAACGTTAATCAAAGGCGAGCGATGAAACTGACAGTCCCCTCTAATCTGAAACGCGTCGGTTTCGTGTCGACACGCATTGCCGGCACTGACGGCGTCTCGCTGGAAGCCAGGAAATGGGCCGAGGTCATGGAAAGGATGGGACTGGAATGTTACTACGTGGCGGGCGAGTGCGACGCGGAGCCTGGGCGAATGGTGCTGATCGACGAGGCTCACTTCAACCATCCGGTGGTCGAAGACATCCAGAAACGTGCTTTCACCCAGCGCCCACGCGACAAGCAGCTCACGGCCGACATTCAGGCCGCAACAATCAGGATCAAGAAGCAACTGCATGACGCGATCGAGCGTTTGCGGTTGGACGTGTTGATCGCGGAAAACGCCTTGACGATCCCCATGAACCTGCCGCTAGGCTTGGCGCTGGTCCACGTCGTCCAGGAACGCAACATGCCGTGCGTCGCGCACCACCACGACTTCTACTGGGAGCGGGAGCGGTTCTTGCGTAACTGTGTGGACGACATGATCCAAGCGGCCTTTCCGCCGCCACTGAAGCACATCCAGCACGTGGTGATCAATACGCAGGCGGCCGAGGAATTCAGCCGTCGTACGGGGATCTCGTGCCGTGTCATACCGAATGTGATGGACTTTGCCGCACCACCGGCACCATTGGACGAGTATGCCTTGCAATTTCGCCGCACCGTCGGCCTGCGCAACAGCGATCTGCTAATCCTGCAGCCCACACGCGTCGTGGCACGCAAGGGCATTGAGCACGCCATCCAGCTGGTCCGCATGCTGGACGATCCACGTGCCAAACTGGTTATCACGCATTCCAGCGGCGATGAAGGCGACGGCTACGCGCAACACGTGCGACGTTTCGCCCAGTTGATGGGCGTCAATGTCCTGTTCGTGGACCGATGGATTGCCGAACAGCGCGCAACCGATGCCGAAGGAAGGCCGCTGTTTACAATCGGCGATGTGTATCCGCAAGCCGATTTGGTGACCTACCCGTCCACCTATGAAGGGTTTGGCAATGCGTTCCTCGAAGCCGTCTATTACAAATGCCCCATCGTCTGTAATCGTTACGCGGTCTTTCGCACTGACATCGAACCGTGCGGGTTCCGCACTATCCAGATCGACGGCTACGTGTCTGATGAAACCATCAAGCAAGTGCGGCGCGTACTCTCGGACCGCTCGATCCGTCAAGAACTCGTAGAACATAACTACGCGGTGGCTCGCACGTTCTTCAGCTATGACGTCGTAGAGCATGAACTGCGGTCGATATTCCGCCGGCCGGAGGTCGCCTGTCGTTGTGGCGTGCCCTGTGTGGCAGCCGAAACCGATGGTGACACCACGGGTTGCTGCAACACCAAGCCAGAGAAGGCTTCACAAGATCGAAAGAACCTCGACCATTGATTGGGATCGATCGGAACTGCTCGACCGCCTGGCGGATACCTCGGTTCGATGTGGCTGGCAGCTGTTAGACATCGACGACATACGTACCCGCAATCAGGTCGTGGATGCAGCGTCGTGACGCATTCAAGATGAACGCCGCGTCGAGCAAGCTGAAAAACGGCACCATGTTCAACAAGACTCGCAACCAATTACGCAGCACAACTCCTTGCAGAAAGCCCGGATTCTTCCCTCCGAGGGTAACAATTCGCATACGCAGCAAGAACTTGCCGATCGACTGGCCACGCGTCGCGATCAGCCACCACTGAAACAGGCAGAGCATGAGGGGGGCAAAATAGATAACCCCCATCGCATTGATGGTGTCAAGTGTCGCGGTACCGCTGATTCCATCCCGCAACAGAGTCGCATTCAACAGGCCAACAGAGGATAGCGCCAGCAGAAGCAGAACGCCGGCAACAGTAGCGGTAGCCAACAAAATCGCATCGACGATCATCCCACAGAACCGTTTCGTGCATGAGGATGTGATGGTTGATAATGTCAACATATCACCGGGCGTCACGTGAAGCTGTTCTTTTAGCTCACGCTCGATATCGGCATTTGTCCAGTCAGTCTTCTCCGGTGATCGAACGTCAACCGGAGGCGAGACCTGTTCATGTTCGTGCGTCTGTTCAGAGACCTGTTCCGCGCGA
>JAJSAJ010000470.1 GCA_024274855.1 Planctomycetota bacterium
AACGGTTCTCAAGGGACCCCCATGGGCTTGTCCCATGGGTGAATAAGTTTCGTGAGCTAGCGCGATGTGGTGAAATGTCCCCTCCCCGCTCCCTCCCCGCCGCCAAAAGCGGCGGGGAGGGAGCGGGGGCTTTGGAGTGACACGTTGCTCTTAGCTCAATAGACGCGCTCACCAACGGCACAAGGCCGTTGGGGTCGATCAACCGAAAAAGCAGCCGTGAGATACAAATCCTACTGCAGACGGCTAAAGTATTACGAAGATTAAGACTCGCGATTTCACGCGACGAGCCCATGGATGGCCGAACGGTAGCCGTTCACGCCGCTGGGTTCTGACGCATTTTTCGGCGGAGAAAGCGTTTCTTTACGCGAACACATTTTGTCGCCGAAAATGGGTCTGACCCCTTGGAAGCGAGCGAACATCGCCCTATTTGGTGAAACAGTTACTTAACTCCTGACACTCAACTTTTCATGTCCAATCTGACGTTTCATCCCGCGTTCCACACCATGGCGTTGCTGGCCGTTGTCGTGTCCGCAGTCGTTCTGGTCACGGTCTGTTATCGTCAGACTTACGGCCTGCTGCGTCCGGGACAATGGCTATTGCTTTTCTCACTTCGTATCGTGGCTATCGGCATTGTTGCACTGCTATTGTTTCGGCCCATTTTCCGGGTCGAAGACCGCTCTAACAAACGAACCACGGTTGTGTTCGTTATCGACCAGTCGGCTTCGATGAGCATTGCGGACAACGCGTCGGCGATTACCCGTTGGCAACAAGCTTGTGACCAACTGCGCTCGTGGTGGCCGGAATTGAGTTCGCTGTACGATCTGAAACTCTGTCTGTTTTCCGACTCCGCCACACAACTGGATGATCTAGCAGCACTCGATGACCTCCATCCGACCGGCAAAGCCACGTCCATTTCCCGAGCCTTGATCGCGGCCCGGCATGCGAGTACCGGCCAAACTACCGAAGCGGTTATTCTGATCTCGGACGGAATCCAAAACGCGGCGGGCAACCCCGCGCGAACGGCACGGCGGCTTGGAATGCGAGTCTATACGGTCGGCGTCGGTGACCCATTGCACGAACGGTCAATGAAGCATGATGTTCGGGTAACGGATATCGACTGTCCCGAGTCGTTAGCCATCAACAACCGCTGCCGCATCACCGGGTTTATCGAGGCGGCCGGAATGCCCGGCCGCGTTGTCGATGTCCAACTGCTCGAAGACGACAAGGAAGTTGCTCGCCAAACGCTTACGCTCGACGATAACGAGGGGGCCCAGGAAGTGATCCTTGAGTTCGTTCCGGCGAACAAGGGCTTGCACACGTATACGATCCGAGTGCCCCAACAGACGGGCGAGGAGATCCCGCAAAACAACGCGAGATCGGCCAGCGCCCTGGTTCATGATGCACGAATCCGTGTCTTGTACCTGGAAGGAACACTGCGACAAGAGTTTGGCGCGCTGGTCGGCCGGTTTCTCTCGAAGGACCCCAACATCGAATTCTGCGCACTGATTCAAACCCGTCCTGGTGTCTTCGTACAACGGTCGAATATCGAAGGCCTTCGGCTCAAGGCGATTCCCGACGATTCGGAGACTCTGGATACATTTAATGTCTTCCTGATCGGCGACCTGGACAGCAACTATCTGCCCGAACGCATCATGAAGCTGATCAGGAATCGAGTGACCGATGGCGCGGGACTGATCATGATCGGCGGATATCACGGCCTAGGTCCGGGTGGATACGGGCAAGGTATCCTGCAAGAAATACTGCCGGTCGAAATGGGCTCGCGGCAAATCGGCCAGGCGACCGAACCGTTCCACCCACAGTTGACTCGGGACGGACGGCATCATCCAATCTTCGCGAACATCGCCGCGTTCTTTGATACGGCCAATAACAACTCAGCATCGGCGGACCTTCCACCGCTGAACGGTTGCGTCAAGATCGCCGGCACCAAGTCAGGAGCGACCATCTTGCTGGTCCACCCGACAATCCGAATCGACGGTAGGCCGATGGCCGTGATGGCCGTTCAACCCGTGGGCAAGGGCCGATCGGCCGTATTCACGGCCGATACGACACGAAACTGGCACCAGACCCTGAAAGCGATGGACCGCGAGACCCCCTTTCTACGGTTTTGGGGACAGACGATCCGCTGGCTGGCGGGACATAATGACGCGGTGCAGACCGAAGCCGGAATCATCGCGACGACCGACCGAGCCTATTACACGCCTGGAATGCCCATTACAATCCGCGCAACTGTGCGAGGAGACGATGGTGTCGCCGTCGGCAACGCGAATCCCCATGCGGTCATCCAGGCACCAGGACGTCGAACGACCCAACTGAACTTGGCCGAGGAAACAGGGCCTCCAGGCCACTACTCCGCAAACTTCGATCCACCGCGGTCCGGCCGATACGAAATCACCGTCAGTACGCAATTCAAAAACAAACAGCTGACAGCCCCTAAACTGCAAGTCGATGTCGGACGTCCCAATCTGGAATTCGACCGACTTGACTTGGACCAGAAGACTCTCGCCACCATTGCCAGTGACAGTGGCGGGCAGTATCTGCACATCTCACTGGCCGATCGATTCACCGAACAACTCAAACGCATCTACAAACAAGAGATAGTTCAGATCGAAGTCCCTCTGGCATGGCCTCCACTGCTTTGGGTGTTGTTTGTCGGCGCATTGGCCAGCGAATGGTTATTGAGGCGGAGGTATCAGCTGCGATGACTGCCAAGACTGGTTACCGATTCCTGGACCCTGCCGCCATCGCTCGGGTCAAGAACATGTCGATGGTGGCTCGCGGCGTCGTCGAAGGGTTTATCACCGGCCTTCATACGAGTCCCTACAAAGGATTCAGCATCGAGTTTGCCGAACATCGCAACTACGCCGCGGGGGACAACATCCGACATCTCGATTGGCGCATGCTGGCTCGTACCGATCGGCTCTACGTCAAACAATACGAAGAGGAGACAAACCTTCGCGCGCAGGTCGTCTTGGATGTCAGCCGCTCGATGCTGTACCACCATGGACAATCGATCAGCAAATTGCACTACGGGGCCTACCTGACAGCCATCCTCGCCTACCTGATGACACGCCAACAGGATGCGGTCGGCCTAACGACATTCGACGACCAATTGCAATTGGATATGCCGGCCGGAACGTCACCACGACACTTTGGCGAAATGATGCGCCAACTGGAACACCTTTGCGATACGGTGCAACAGCCGTCCGACAAGCAGGAATCACAACAGTCGGCAATCGCCGACACCTTGCATCGTCTGGCGGAACGCTTCAAGCGGCGATGTTTGATCGTGCTGATCAGTGACCTCTACGACGATCCGGAAAACGTGATCCGCGCATTACATCATTTTCGGCACCGCCGCCACGACGTCATCTTGTTTCATGTGTTCGATCCGACGGAATTGGACTTCTCGTTTCGCGAGACCATGCGGTTTGTCGACATGGAAACGGGCCAGCAGCTTCAAGTCGATCCGGGGTACGTGCGCGAAGACTATCTGCGGCGAATCGGAGACTTCTGCGACCGTTACCGACGTGCCTGCAACGACAGCCAGATCGACTATGTAATAACCAACACGGCCGTTCCGTACGACATGATGCTCGCTCGCTATCTTTCGAAACGGAGCGAGTTATGACGTTCGGAGTTCCACTGTTTCTGATCGCGATGCTGGCGGGCGCCATCCCGATTGTCCTCCACTTGATCAACCGGCAGAATGCGCCCGTATTGCCATTCAGCACGCTTCGCTTCCTGCAACTGAGCGTCCAGAAGACGCGGCGACGACGCTATATTCATGACGCGTTGCTGCTGGTGCTTCGCGTCAGTGCACTCGTGCTTCTGGCACTTGCACTGGCCCGACCGGCTATTCACCGTTTCCATCACTGGCTGGGTGGTCAATCGAATGCCACCGTCGCGATCGTCCTGGACAACTCGGCCAGCATGGCGACGACCGATCAAACGGGGCCTCGATGGCATCGGGCCACTGAAGCAGTCGATCAGATCCTCGATTCGCTTCGGAACGGCGATCGAATCGCTTTGTTGGTGACCAACGGCAAGGCGGTTCTGCCTTCGCGGAGGCTCTATCATAATCATGAGGTCATTCGCCAGGCACTGGCGACTTGCGTCCCCAGTTACGAGCGTGCGGATCTTGTTGCTACCTTGCAGGAAGCACGCAAGATACTCAGTGAGACCGTCACCGCCAACCATGAAATCTATGTCGTTACGGACATGCAGGAAACCTGCTGGCAAGAGGCCGAATCGCAGACCAATGTCGAACCGAAACAACAAGAGGACAATGCCACGCCGCTTGTCGTGGTCGATGTCAGCGGACCTCGCCTACCAAACTCGGCGTTGGCCAAGCTCCACGTTGAGAGTGCGGCACCCGTCGCGGGCGTCCCACTGCAGGTCTCGGTTGAAATCCAGGGGGACGCGGAAGTAACTCAACAACGAGTTATCTCGTTGGAAATGGATGGGCGGAACCACGAGACAAGTCCGACCCTGACCCTCCAGCCCGGCCAAACCGCCAATCACACCTTTTACGTTGTCCCAAAGGACAAGGGCTTGCACAAAGCGTGCCTTCAACTTGACGGCCAAGATGCCAACTCGGCCGATGATCGCCTCTTTTTCGCCATCGACATCAATCCGGCTGTCCCCGTTGCCATCGTAAAATCAGCCGCTCACGAAATCGTCTCCTTGGATCAGGCACACTACCTGGAACGCGCATTGAATCCGGACGGCAACCCAAACGGTGCGATCGTGGTCCGAACCTTCACACCCATGGCCTTGACTCGCGAAACCCTGTCGTCGTTCGCAGCCGTCTTCTGCGTCAACCTTTCGGCACCCGAACGCGAACTGGCTCAACAGTTGGTCAACTACGTCGAAGGGGGTGGAAACGTTGTCTGGATCTGCGGTGATAACGTCGATCCGGTTGCTTACAGTGTTGCCAACGACCAGTTCAGCGGCAAACTGCTACCCGCCCGCCTGACCGGCGTGCGTCAAACCGACGGCGACCAGCCGGATGGTTGGCGAATTGCGTGGCTCGATCCAGAAGATCGAATCGTCGGTCCTTTCTCGCAACCGGCTTCCCTCTACCAATCGGTCTTTGTCTCTCACTATGTCCGAATGCCGCCCTTGGAGGGGTCCAGCGTTCGTGTCCTGGCTCGGTTGGACAACGGCCAGCCGTTGCTGGTCCAAAAAACTATTGGCCGAGGGTCGGTCTATTTGTGGGCAACCTCCATGCACGTGCAATGGACCAATTTCCCGTTGCGGCCGCTCTTCTTGCCCTTTGTCGCCAGAATGGTTTTTGAAATGGCGGGTGCCAACGCCAACCAACCACTGCTGATCGCCGGAAGCCCCTGGACGGTTCCGGCCGGCAGTGGAGACGACGTACGCATTGAGATCATCCAGCCCAATGGCGATGTCGTCCGCATGAACCACTCGCCCGATGACAATCAACCGCTTCGTTTCACCAACACTCACCAAGTTGGCATCTATGAAGCAACCGTTCATCGTGGCGTGCGCACACATCGGTCGGCTTTTGTCGTGAACCCCGATCCGGAAGAGTCGATGCCCGCTCGGCTTGGCCATGATGAATTGGAACAGCGTCTCGGCTGGACACCGATTATCTTCTGCGACGATCCGGCGACTGTCGCGGAAACGATCCAGACACTTCGACATGGCCGGAGTCTGTGGGGAGTATTTCTACTGATTGTTCTTTTTTCGCTGGTCGCCGAGGCTTTCTTGTCCAATCGCCGCCACGATCGTCCGCCGACAGAACCGGCCGGCCGCGGAAGACGGAGTGCGGCAAGTCCGCCGCGTTGAGCGTGGCAACGTTGTGACACGCTCTCGGATTGCGTAAGATGGGATGAGTCGCAATTCATTGCCCATCGAAACAGCGTTTATCACGGAGATATTCCATGCGAGGTCCCACAACACGGCGAGGTTTTCTCGGGACAGCGGCCGCCGCGAGTGGCTGTTTTTTTCTGCAAGGGCTCGGTTCCGCGGCAAAGAGCGCAGAGCGCCGACCGTCAGGACCACTCCCGGATGACGTGCCGGCGTTGGCCGACCGCTCGGAAGTTGCCGTGAACTCACCGCTCGTCCTGGTCACTCAATCGATATCCAGAGACGTTGATCCGCGTGCCGTCACATGGGGCTACATCACGGAAATCCTCCAGCATGCGGGATTATTCTTCGAATCGCTGACACCAGCTCGCCTGCCATCGCTCGCCCACCGACCGGATTCGATTGTGATCCTGGCGGGCAATTTACGACTGACGTCCGACCAGCGAAAGGCACTCGCCACATGGGTTACCCGCGGCGGGTCGCTGATCGGTATCGGAGGAACATCGGGCCTGGACGACGTTTTCGGAGTGGACAAGGCGCGTCCCCTGGCCGAAGGCTGGATCAAAATCACCGCGGAGGATCACGCGATAACACAGGGACTGCGTAGCTCGCTGCATGTGTTCGGTGGCCAGGCCGTGAAGGCGGGTGCCGCGACGTCGCTGGCAACAATCGAATCGGGCAGCCAAGGCGCGAAAGGGAGCGCCATCGTGGAGAACCGATTCGGGAAAGGTCGCGCCGTGCTATTGGCGCCCGACCT
>JAJSAJ010000471.1 GCA_024274855.1 Planctomycetota bacterium
AAAAGGCCGAAAGTCAATCGCTTGCACTCTTTCTCGAATCCGTGAGTCCGCTCTGCCATCGGTGGGCCAAACACCGGTCCACATCCGTGGCGACGTAACGACATCAGCGCGGACTTTCTGGAACGACAGAACGCCCTTGTTGCTGGTATTGTTGCAGTAAACGGGTCAGCCGATCGACAATCTCTGGGTGCTTGTCGTACAAGTTCTTGCGTTCGGCCGGGTCGTCGGCCAGATTGTAGAGCTGTCCTGCCGGAGCGTCTTTTGGGGGCCGATAGCGTGTGAATCCACCCGAACCGCGTCCAAGGATCAGCTTCCAATCACCCTGGCGAATGGCAAACAGGCCATTGCCGGAATGGTGAATCAAGTGGTCGCGAATCGGTTTGTCCAGATTACGGCCGAACAAAGCCGGTCCGATATCAAAACTGTCGCCGGCGGCGTCAGCGGGCAACTTGAAACCCACAATCGACGCGATTGTCCGCATCAGATCGGTCAGGACAATCGGCTCGGCGCACGTTTCGCTAGCGGCAACACGTCCCGTCCATCTGACGATAAATGGAACTCGGTGTCCCCCTTCCCATATATCGCTTTTCAAACCTCGCCATGGACGACTTGGATCGTGCCCGAACTGGGTCTTGACCGACCCAACCGCCCCACTCATCCCAGTACCGCTCCGTTGCGGAGATCCGTTGTCTGAAGTGAATATGACAAGCGTGTCGTCGGCCAGCTGATTGCGATTCAACGCATCGAGTACTTGCCCAACGGTCCAATCGACCTCGCAAACATAATCTCCATACCAGCCCGCTTCGCTCTTTCCGATGAAATGGGGCGATGGAGCGATGGGAGTGTGTGGGGCAGTCAGAGGCAAGTACAAGAAAAACGGTTGGCCCTTGCCTTTGGGGTGTTTCGCCTGTTGTTCAATGTATTGTACGGCTCTCTGTGCCAACGTTGGCAGGACAAGCGACAGGTCCCAGCCTGGCAGGGCCGGACCGGCGTGCCCAAACATCCCACGCGGTTTTGGCACGGACGGGATTCCGACGGTCGTGCAATTCTCAATGAAACAATAGGGTGGGAAATTGGGAACGTCATCGCCGAAATAGTAGTCAAAGCCTCGATCGGTCGGCCCTCCGCGCGTCGGACGGCTGAAGTCAATACGATCGCCATACGCTTTGCGTTTCTTTGCCGGAATCGTATGGCCGTGGAACTCGTCCGTAATAAACCCACCCTTTTGCAACGGCCACTCCCAACCTAGATGCCACTTTCCGATGCAAGCCGTACTGTATCCAACTTCCTTGAGCATCCCGGGCAACGTTAGCCTGTCTGGCTCGATCAATGGCGGGTCCCAAACCCAGAGCACACCTCGCTTCAACGGGCTTCGCCAACAATATCGCCCGGTCAATATTCCATATCGAGTTGGCGTGCACACGCTGGTCGGCGTGTGCGCGTCTGTAAACCGGAGTCCCTCGGTGGCCAAGTGGTCGATCCGGGGAGTCGGGATCTTGGACTGATCGTTGTAACAACCCGGGTCGCCATAGCCCATGTCATCGGCGAG
>JAJSAJ010000472.1 GCA_024274855.1 Planctomycetota bacterium
GCCATCTGTGCCGTCGATCTTATATTCATTTCTATTCGTTACGTTGTCTCGTTTTCTGCAATCGAAGAAGCCACTGCCTCGCCCTTTTTGTTGGATTGGGAGTAAAACCGGAGCCAGTTTATCCTTGAGTCGGCCCAGTTTGCCCTTGAGTCGGCTACGTATGCGAGGTGTCCCCAAGTGAGGAAGGTTTCCCGGATCGTGGGCGGGCTGGCCGGAGCGGGCCAAGGGGCAGGATAGACCGGGGGAGCAGATTGGGAAAGGTAGACTGAGCAGAGCGGGCCGCATTGAGTCCTTGGCAAGTGATCTTGCTGATCTCTGACGACGCATCACATCTTTGACGAATCGAACTAAACGATGGCACAACAGATTCTCATCGACAAGCTGCTGATGGCTTGTGTCAAGCAAGGCGCCAGCGACATTCACATTACGACCGGGCAACCGCCCGTATTTCGGCTCCACGGCCGTTTACGACGGCTTGAGACGAAAACGCTGGAGTCGGAAGACACGGTCAACTTGATGAAGAGCATCGCGCCCGAGCGGTGCCAGCGCGAACTGCAGGAATCGGGGACATCGGACTTCGGGTTTGCCTTCGCCGATAAGGCTCGATTTCGTGTCTCCATTTTCAAGCAACGTGGCGACGTGGCCATGGTGTTGCGGCAGATTCCGAATGATTACTTGAAGCCCGAGCAATTGGGGTTGGGCGAGGTGATCACGAAGCTGGTTCTTCGGCCGCGTGGCTTGTTTCTGGTGACCGGTCCAACGGGGTCCGGCAAGAGTACGACGTTGGCCAGCCTGGTGAACTTCATCAACGAGAATGTGGACCATCACATCATCACGATTGAAGATCCGATCGAATTCTACCATTACCACAAGAAGTCGACGGTCAATCAGCGTGAGATTGGCGTGGATGTCCCGAGTTTTTCCGAGGCGATTCGACGTGCGTTACGTCAGGATCCGGACGTGATTCTAGTCGGTGAAATGCGAGATCTCGAGACGATCGAGGCGGCGATTACCGCGGCGGAAACGGGTCACGTTGTTTTCGCCACATTGCATACCAATAGTGCTCAAGGAACCGTCAACCGGATGATCGATGCGTTTCCGGGCAATCTGCAGGACCAGATTCGAACGCAATTGTCAACCGCATTGATCGGCATCCTGGCTCAGACCCTGCTGCCCCGAGTTGGCGGCGGTCGCGTCGCCGCGTTTGAAACCCTGGTTGTCACGCCCGGTATTGCCAACTTGATTCGAGAAAACAAGACATTCCGCATTAACTCGGCAATCCAAACGGGTGCCAAGTTCGGCATGCAACTGATGGATGACGCCCTTTTCTGCTTGTGGCGTGACGAAACGTGCACGGTCGAAGACGTATTGGCCAAAGCGCAACGCCCGGACGACCTGGCACAGCGCATCGTCAATTACAAACGGGGCCTCGAACTGGAAGACGACGAGGAGGATGACGAGTAGAATTGTCAAGTCGCGAGTGTGGCAGTGTGTCAGATATCCGACACGGTGCCAATCATCTGGCACAGTAGCAATCATGCGGCACAGCGACAGCCTTGAGTTATAGTGTCAGGTACGCGACAGCGTGTCGGGTATGTGAGTGGCTCGCCGGATGGAGTGTGCGGCATCGCCCGTGAAGCCGGC
>JAJSAJ010000473.1 GCA_024274855.1 Planctomycetota bacterium
GATTCACCCATGAGACAAGCCCATGGGGGTCTGTTCGCGGAAGAGTGCGACAGTTATTGATCGGCGAACACTAACTTCAAGCGTCCTGCCGCTCTCTATGAGTCTACCGTCAAATGGCCCGACTGTCCTGTCACCTCCCTGACTTGGCGACCGCGATCCGGTTGACGGCGTTCAACAGTGCTTTGACAGTCGCCTCGATGGTATCGGTCGACACGCCAACGCCACGATAGGATCGCCCTTCATACTCGACCTCCATCGATGCCTCGCCCTGGGCATCGCGGCCAATTGTCGCACTTCGAACCTGGTAGTCGCGGCAAACGAGCTTCATTTGAGTGATCTCTTCGACAACGCGAAATGCCGCATCGATTGGCCCGTCGCCAGAACGCACTTCCTTCGTCATTTCACCGCTCCCGTTGCGCAATGTCACTTTGACATGCGGTTGGTCTCCGGTACGCGAGGTGATTTCGTACGACACCAGCTTCCAATGCTCGTCCGGTATTCCATGCAGCTGTTGCTCGATTAACGCCACGATGTCGCCATCGAAGATGTCCTTTTTCTTATCGGCCAGCTGCTTGAACTCGCCAAACACCCGATGCAACTGTTCGCCAGTCAGTCGGAAGCCAAGTGTCTTGGCACGATCGGCCAGCGCCGCTCGACCACTATGTTTTCCGAGCACCAGGTCAGTCTTGGCAAACCCAACATCTTCCGGACGCATGATCTCATAGGTGGTTCGTTCCTTCAGCATACCATCCTGATGGATTCCTGCCTCGTGAGCGAATGCGTTGCGGCCGACAATCGCCTTGTTGCGTTGTACCTGCAACCCGGTGATGCCGGAGACCAGACGACTTGTCGGAACCAGCCGCCGCGTATCGATCCCCGCTCGGCATTGATAAAAGTCATTCCGAGTACGCATAGCCATGACGACTTCTTCCAACGAACAGTTCCCAGCTCGCTCTCCAATCCCGTTGATCGTGCATTCAATCTGCCCAGCCCCAGCCTCCACAGCGGCTAAGCTGTTGGCAACCGCCAGGCCGAGGTCGTTGTGGCAGTGAATGCTAATCACCGCTCGATCAATATTCGGAACCCGATTCTTCAACATTTCGATCGTCTGCCCCATATGTGCGGGAGTTACATAACCGACTGTATCAGGAATGTTGACAGTCGTTGCTCCGGCATCAATAGCCGCTTCCACAACACGGCACAGGAAATCCTGTTCCGTCCGCACCGCATCCTCCGGTGAAAACTCGACATCATCACAATAGTGAACGGCCCGTTTGACACCGTCGACCGCACGTTGAACGATCTGTTCACGCGTCATCTTCAGCTTGAACTCACGGTGAATCGCACTGGTCGCCAGAAAGACGTGAATCCGGGACGATTCCGCCCCCTTCAAAGCCTCCCACGCGCGGTCAATGTCCTTTTCGCTGCAACGAGCCAGTCCGCATACGGTCGTGCCCCGAACCACTCTCGCGATCTCCCGTACCGACTCGAAGTCGCCTTGCGATGCAATTGGAAATCCGGCCTCCATGACATCGACTCCCAAGTCGGACAGAGCGAGAGCGATATCGAGTTTCTCTTTCAAATTCATGCTCGCACCCGGAGATTGCTCGCCGTCGCGCAATGTCGTATCAAAAATCGTAATCTGGCGTTGATTGGTCATCACTAAAGCCCTTCGGCGGGCCCTCCCCGCAACGGATTTGGCAGAACAGATATCCACGTTCACCCGGACGTCCATCATGCAAAAAGGCGCGCACCATGCACAAGCGCCACACACTAAAAAACGGTATCTGTTTAGCCGTCTGGCAGCCACCGAGGTTCACAACTTCTTGAACCTTGAACAAGTTCGGAAGCGACTACGACGAGGACAGGAGGAAGAGAAGATTGAAACACTCATCTTCACTAATCCTCACTAATCAGAAATAGGAAAAACCTGGAGATTCATCGCCGAGCGGCACGGACAGACGCGCTCAGAACGCTCGCTGGAGTCTCCGATCTGAACTAGTGAAGATACGTGGTGATTCGTGTCCTAGTCTTCCTTCCGTTCGGTCGTTCACTTGCCATTTGGCTAAAGTGTTACAAAAAATGCAGAGCATGGCAAAAGACCCGATCACAGCGTGTCTGCCCGTGTCCGCGCCCACAATAAACCGGGCAAACAAAAAACCCCGAGACGATCAGGCCTCGGGGAAAATCGGTTCTTTCAAAACACGACAAACTATCCCGGCGGCCTGCAATCAGCAGGCACCAGAAGCAACCACACGCGTAAGACGCCGGAAATTGTCGTCATGGTCGATCACAAATCAAAAGTCGTTACCGTCTAACCCAAACGCAGCAGCCCCCAACAATCTCCTCCGCATGCTCGACTCGTGAAAAAGCAAAGCTCTGAAACGCGTCAATCGTTCACATCGCAAAAGAGCATCCCCCGAACTTCGGGACCAAACCGGAACACATTCTTCGTTTTCGCTGGCTCCGCAAAACCGCTTGAGCCGACAAGGCGACACGGCCCCAAACCCTACCAAGAGACTAGTTAAACGGTCCGGTAGGGTCAACCTTGAGTTCGCGAAAAACCCCGGTCACCAAACCCGGAAACAAGGGCGTCCGCCAGAGCGTTCCTTGTTCGTACCAAGAATTGTCTGTCAGCCAAGATCGGCCCGTGCTAGCAAGTCCCCAAAACGTGGAGTCGCCTATCGTTTTTGCACTTTTCATTTTTCGCGATGGACGCTACTACTAGCCGGCAAGATCGTTCGTTTATTCCCATAACCAAGCGACCGACACCCATGTCGGCCGTCTGAGAGGGCACGATCCGTGAAAGGCGCCCTGTTTGACGACTCCAGCCAACCGGCACAGCCTGCAGACCCAACGTCGGCCAGCCGGCCGTTCTTGGGAGTCTACTTTGCCTGCTGCAGTGTGTATGCACGCGTCTACGTCAGCAGCGACAGCAAACGATACACGGGAAACTGCCCTAAGTGCTGCCGTCGCATAGAGTTTCTGATTGGTCCAGGAGGCACGGAACAACGTTTTTTCACCGCGTATTGAGTTAAACGGCCATTTCGCGTACTATTCCGCGCGCAGCGAAACACTAATCAACGAAAACCAAGAACTGCTTTGCGACTCGCGACGCTTCCGACCGCTCGGAATGGTCTTGATCGTAACGTGGTCCACCACACAGGAGTCATGTCAACCAGAGTCGATACTTTTCCCCGGCTCGACGGGAGCCTCGCCCTCCCGTTGGTCCAGCTAACGGGCGGTACCGCTCGGGATGAATCCGGGCTAGGCAACCTGGTCGAGGGCCCCTATTGGACTGGCCGTCACTAGACGGGGAAATCCAGTCGGAAACGTGGGTTCTGCCCACACAGTGGCGACCTTAGCGGCAGCAAACGTGCGGCAGAACGGCATCGAACCCCCAAACGAATGCGAATCATGATTGATTTCGAAGTCCAAGCTTTTACGCGCCGATGTGCGAAAACCGACCAGCCGTTGCAACCGGGCGACACGTTTTTCTCGGCCTTGATCGCTGATGGCGCGCACGTCAAGCGACAAGACTACGCGGAAGCGGCTTGGGACGGCCCCCCGGCCAAGACAATTGGATGGTGGAAATCGCGCGTGGCGGACAAGAACGATAACAAGATGCATTGGGCGCCCAATGATGTCATCCTGCATTACTTCGAGCAATTAGCGGACGATTCGACCCAGGCGGATACTCGCTATGTATTGGGTTTGCTGATGATTCGCCGACGTATCGTACGTTTGGAGGAAGTGCAAGATGCCCAGGAAGGTCAAGAAAACCTTCTGTTGTACTGCCCTCGGAACGAACGGGAATACGAGTTACCGGTTGTCACCCCCACGGATCAACGGGTCGACGAAATCCAACAGACATTGGCCAAGTTACTGTTTGCGGACTCAGAATAGAAAAGAATCCGGAACTTTCGACACACTTAACCTGACGCAGTTCGGTCGAGCAAGGATGCAATCGTGAGCTGCCCACGAACAATTATCGTCGCCAGTTGCCTCATGTCGCTGTTGGCAAGCGGATGCCATTTGCGTCCGTTCTGGCTGCGCAAGCCAGCGACGGCACCGGCTCCGGAAGTGTTCGCGGGCTCGCCGACACTGGAACAAATGATCGACGCGATCAACACCAATACGGATCGTGTCAACCAATTGCAGACTGACAGCGCGATCCTGAAGGTCAAGGGAATCCCAGCTCTGCGAGCTAATCTGGCTTACGAGCGGCCTCGTAATTTCCGATTGCGAGCCGAGTTATTCCAATTCACGGGCCGTGAACTGGATATGGGAAGTAACAGCGATTTGTTCTGGTTCTGGGTGCGGCGCGACGAACGACCAGCCATCTACTACGCAAAACACGAGGCATTCCAAGCCAGCCCGGCACGCGAACTGGTCCCGATCGAACCTTATCGGCTAATTGATTGTCTTGGCCTCGTCCATTTGGACTCGAACCAGCGTCACGAGGGCCCGACAACGCGCGAAGATGGTCGCCTGGAGGTTCGATCCCAACTGGCCTCGCCACACGGTCCAATGAACCGAATTATCCTGGTCGACCCGAAGCACGGGTGGATCTTGGAGCAACAGCTCTATGACACGAACGGCCAGTTGCTGGTTTCCGCAACGGCCAGCCAGCACCGTTTTTATCCCAATGATGGCGTTTCCATGCCGCACCATATTGACGTCCGGATAATGCCGGGTCAGCCCTCGCAAATGGCATTTGAAATGGACATCAGCAGCTATTCGATCAATCGTCTTTATGGCGAACCGGCCCAGCTGTGGACGGTGCCGGAAATCGAGAACTCGCC
>JAJSAJ010000474.1 GCA_024274855.1 Planctomycetota bacterium
ATCTTGTCTTGACGGGGCGGGACGTTCTTCCGCTTTTTCTGCCGTAAGGAAAACAGTGAAAAGTGCAAAATGCAAAGTGCAAAAATCAAAATGACGAAACGGACTGCCTCTTTCGCTGGGCTTTCTTGTCTTTCCGGCACATTTTCCACTTTTCATTTTTCATTTTTCATTTTACATTCTTTTCGCCCTTTCCCTACTGGCAAGCTGGGCGGGCAGAAAAACACCACTAAATCAAGGGCGACTGGCGGCGTGTCAACCCCACATTTTCAAGTGGCAAGTCTCTGGGACGCGAGATCGGCGATTTAGTGCCGGAAATGGCGAAAGTCGGCCTGAATTTCAATCGGTTTACTTGCGACAACGTTCGAAAGCGAATAAAACCCAATGGAGTCAATCTGCGTATTGGCGGGCGGAACGACGGTGGTCTTTGTCAGCCACATCGCGAATCGGATTTCCGAGTCGAGTACTCTGTTTTTCGCGAGTATGGCGTTTCGTGATAACGGATCCCCGGGTTGGTGGTCAGAACTCGGTATTGACCGCTGCTTCATCCACGCTCGGGCTTAACCCATTCGAGACGGTTTCCAGATAGAGAGTCGAGGACAACGATGAACGCTCAGAACGTGGTTCAGGGTGACAAAGTGGCTGGCCTGCTATACCGAGCCATGGATGCGGGAGAAGGTCTTCTGCGATTAACGCCGACTTGGGTACCTCGCAGCTTTTTACATCCGGGACGTCGACTCAAGCTGCATCCTGACGACCTATACGCGTACGGTGCCGAGCGAGGTGGGATCGATGAGCGTTGGTTCGCCAGTACGACTGAAGCGGCCAATGATGGGCGCGTCTGGCACGAAGGGCTCAGTTTTGTCAGTTTCTAGGGGCAGCAATTCACGTTGAAAGATGCCGTGGCCCAGGCAGGGCCTCGACTGGTGGGCCAACCAATGTGGGACACCTATCAGAAATGGCCCGTCTACTCGAAGTTTTTCGACAACATGGGGCCGATTCCGCACCACATGCATCAGGCGCAAGAACATGCTCAGCTGACCGGTCAGGAAGGCAAGCCGGAGAGCTACTATTTTTCGCCCCAATACAACAATGTGGACAACAACTTTTGTTACACATTCATGGGACTGGAACCGGGCACAACCAAGGCCCAGTTGCGGAAATGTCTGGAGGATTGGCGCAAGGGTGACAACGGCATTCTCGATCTCTCACGCGCGTATCGGCTGAAGCGGGGGTCGGGGTGGCTGATTCCGCCGGGGGTCCTGCATGCTCCCGGTTCGCTGTGCACCTACGAACCGCAATGGGGAAGCGACGTGTTCGGTATGTACCAGTCGCTGGTCGAAGGGCGCGAAGTGCCTTGGTCTCTTTGCGTCAAGGACGTACCCGAGGAGAAGCACCAGGATCTGGACTTCATCATCGACCAGTTGGATTGGGAGAAGAATGTCGACACCCATTTCAAAGAGCATACGTATCTCGAGCCGATTGTCGCCAACAAGGGAGATGGTTGGGTCGACAGGTGGATTGTGTATGGTCTTATCGAGGGCAAGCAGTTGTTCAGTGCCCATGAATTGACGATTGAGCCGGGCGCTCGCTGCACGTTGAAAGATCCGGGTGCCAGCGGCTGGATCACCGTGCAGGGCAAGGGCCGCATGGGCAAACTGAATCTGCAAACACCTGCCATGATTCGATTTGGTGCCGAGACGGAGGACGAAGTTTACATCACGCACGAAGCGGCAACACGCGGTGTTGAGATTGAAAACACCGGCAGTGAGCCTCTTGTTTCGTTGCGGTACTTCGGCCCGGACGTGCACGCCCAGGTGCCGAACGTTGGCGACTACAAACGAGGCAACTAACAGACAAGGATGTGACACCTCTTTGCCCGCTTCCGGTACATTCCCAGATCGGCGGTGGTCCGGTGAGCAGGGCAATGTGGGTGCATTCTTGGCGGACAGACTGCGGGGCGGCAGCTTGCCGGATTACCAGGACACCAGATTGCCCGGCGAGTTGGACTGGCGTTGCAGAGTAACTCAGGCACACAGCCTGTCGCTCGAGTCGTCGTGGTCCATTCGCCTCGTCGTGCAGATTTGTGAAGAAGGAAACGATCTCAGAGGTTCGTGGCACATTAGCTACTTCCGATAACAGAACGCAAAACTAAGGGTGTGAAATATGTCGAAGCGGATTTCCATCGGAACATGGGCGTTCCTGTTCAACCAGGAAAAACCAATCGAATTCGAAGACGTAGTCATTGGCCTTCATGAATTGGAATTCGACGGATTGGAGTTGGGCGGTTTTGACATCCATCCCAACCCGGATCTATTGAAGACCAAGGAAGAACGGTCCGCGGTACGCAATCTTTGGGAGTCGCGAGGCATGGGTTGCAGTGGCCTGGCCGCCGATTTGTGGAGCGAGCGATTAATTACAGCACCAGACAATCAGTCGTATCTGGCAACATTCCGCAAGAACCTGCAGTTTTGTAATGACCTGGGGATTAATGTCATCCGTGTCGACACTACCGAGGACCCCTGGATACTTGGCGACGTGGCAGGTGAAACCAAGCCCGAGCAGGTAACCGGACAGGTTGATTACGACATCGCATTGAAGCGAGTTTGTGATACGTGGAAGCGATGTGCGCAGGAGGCGGCGGATACCGGTGTTCGGGTCGTGTGGGAGTTCGAACCTGGTTTCGCATTCAACAAGCCGAGCGATATTTTTCGTGTGCTCGATGGCGTTGGTGACGACAACTTCATGCTGATGTTTGACACGTGTCACGCGGACAATGTCGCCGTCCATGGCCAGCGTCAACCGGGTCAATCGGAAACGCTGCCAGGTGGCATTCGCGAGTTGGCCGAGCGGGTGAAGGGCAAGATCGGGCGACTCCATCTGATCGACTCGGACGGTACGATCAATGAACATAAGACCAGCACGCATCCACCGTTCGGCGAGGGCAACTTGAACTTTGACGAGTTCATGCCGGCCCTTGTGGAGGCCGGATGCCCGGACGATTGGTGGACGATTGATCTCTGCTTCTGGCCCAACGCGTGGGAGGCGACGGCTCGGTGCAAAGCAGCCCTCGTCGACCTCGCGGAAAAGTACACTTGATGCGGGCTGAGCCCGCAAGGCTGTAGGCTGTAGGCTTAGGAGTTTAGACAGTAGGGTTTACCGTGCAAACCGTCCTCCAGAGCATGCGAGCACGGCGCACAGAAGTGATAAGAGAAGGACTCTCACGAGCCGGAGCCTCATGTGGGGAGAGTCCAGAGCCGAAGTCTTTGGATGCGATGGTTTTCGGCGAGGCGCCATGTCAAACGGCAGCCGGCAGCGCACACAATTCGATGGCAACTCAATAGGTAGATACAACTATTTGTGAATCGGAAAGGCAAGAACATGACAAAACCACTGAATGTCGGCGTGATTGGTTGTGGATTCATGGGTCGCACTCATTCCAACGCGTTGTTGCGAGTCAACAATTTCTTTGATCTCGAGTACCAACCGGTTCTCAAGGCCATTTGTGCTCTGGAAGAAGAATCGAAGCTCAAGGCCTTTGCTTCGCAGTGGGGTTACGAGTCTTATGAGACGGATTGGCACCGGCTGATTGAGCGTGATGATATCGACCAAATCGAAATCTGCACGCCCAACAACACACACAAAGAGATTGTTATTGCCGCGGCAAAGGCCGGGAAAAACATCATCTGCGAGAAGCCGCTCGCTTTGAGCGCCGCGGAAGCGGAAGAAATGTGTGTTGCCGTCGAAGAGGCGGGAGTTCCGAATCTTGTCTCGTTTAACTACCGTCGAGTCCCGGCAATTTCATTGGCCAAGCAATTGGTCGACGAAGGACGCGTTGGAAAACCGTTCCATTACAGGGCGACCTATCTCCAAGATTGGACCATCTCGACCGACGTTCCCCAGGGCGGAAACACGCTTTGGAGACTCGACGCGAAGGTGGCCGGATCGGGTGTCACGGGCGACCTGCTGGCGCATTCAATCGACACGGCAGAGTGGCTCAATGGGCCCATTCGATCCGTGGTGGCCAAGACGGAAACATTTGTCAAGCAGCGCATGCATGCGGAAACGGGCAAGGTCGAACCGGTTCGGATCGATGATGCGTGCATGTTCTTGGCCGTTTTCGAGAACGGGTCGATGGGGACCTTTGAAAGTTCCCGTTACGCGCGTGGACGCAAGAACTACAACACGTTTGAACTCAATGGCGAAGCAGGTAGTCTCTTCTTCGACCTGGAAGACCCCCAATACCTGGACTATTTTCAATATTCGAACCCCTCGACGGGCGACAAGGTCGAGGACCACTTGACCGGTTGGAAACGCATACACGTCACAAACTTCGAGCACCAGTACATGGATCGATATTGGGTCCCCGGGTGTACGATTGGCTATGAGCACACATTTATCAACGGGCTGGCCGACTTTCTGAAGGGTCTGGAGACCGGCGTGCCGGCGCAACCGGATTTCCGAAGTGGCTTGCGGACCCAGAAGGTATGCGATGCGATTCTTGAAAGTGCCCGAATTGGACAATGGGTAGAAATCGCCTAGGGCGGCAGGGCCGCAACCAGATCGGAGCCACGATTAGGATCCGATTTGGCGCGTTTCCGTTGATCGCGAAAAGAAGGTCAGCAACGTAACAATCTTGGAAGTTAGTCATCTAGCGGGCCGCGTTGTACAGCCGGTACCGAAGGCAGGGAGCCGCCGTGAACTATTTCTTGCACGGTCGCCCGTTTTTGCAAGATCCATACATACTTGCCGGAACGGCCGTACCAGATTGGTTGTGTGTCGTCGATCGTCGCGTTCGAGCTCGTACGAGATTGGCTCGCCCCTACTTGGACGATACAGATCCCCGAGTGGCCGGCGTAGCGTGGGGCGTCGTGCGCCACCATGATGACGATGATTGGTTCCATCGAACGCGCGCGTTTTCGGAATTGAGCATGGACTTTACCGTGAGCATCCGTGAGTTGCTGGAGCCGGACGATGGATTTCGCCCGAGTGTTCTTGGGCATATCATGGTCGAACTTCTCTTGGACGCCGAGTTGATTCGCACGGATCCGAAACAGTTGGACGCTTACTATCGGGCGGTCAATGTGGTCGACCCGGACATCGTCAGCCAAGCCGTCGGCCGTCTTGCGACCGGGCCCGTGGACGGCTTGTCCCGAATGATCCGGCTGTTTTGCACGGAGCGGTTTCTGTACGACTATATGGATGACTTCAAACTGCTGAAACGACTCAATCGCGTCATGCAACGAGTCCGGTTGCCGGCACTGCCGACGTCGTTTCACGACTTCCTTCCCGATGCTCGGCGGGCGGTCCGTCGACGAATGACCGGATTGTTGGCCGACGAACGACTGGCGGACAAGCCGGTCGTTAAACAAGGAGAAGCACGATGAAGTTTGGAATGAACCTGCTACTGTGGAGTGGTGCGATTGACGACAGCATTCTGCCGGCTTTGCAGTGATTGAAGAAGATGGGTGATGACGGCGTCGAATTGCCCGTTTTTGACTTGTCGGTCGATCTTTACTCGGCATGGAACAGTCGACTGGATGATCTCGGGCTTCAGCGAACAGGGGTAACCGTCCGCGGCGAAGACGACAATCCGATCAGTCCCGATTCCGCCGTGCGGGCTCGGGGTGTTGAGTCGAACAAGCGCGCGTTGGACTGTTGTCATGCGGCGGGTTGCACACACATGCTGGGCCCGTTCCATTCAGCACTTGGGCTGTTCTCCGGCCAGGGGCCAACGGACGACGAGTGGAAATGGGGCGTCGACTCGATGCGGGAAGTGGCCGAGCACGCAGCTCAGGCTGGCGTGACGCTCGGGATGGAAGCGGTGAACCGGTTCGAATGCTATTTCGTGAACACGCATGCCGATGTCGCTCGGTTCGCTCGTGAGGTGAATCATCCAAACTGCCGCGTGATGTATGACACATTCCATGCGAATATTGAGGAGAAATCGGTTCCCGAGGCGATCCGTGCTTGTGCCGATGTTCTCTGCCATGTCCACATTTCCGAGAACGATCGAAGTACACCGGGCCAAGGGTCGGTACGGTGGACAGAAACATTCGATACGCTCAAGGAGATCAACTATGACGGCTGGTTGATGATCGAGGCGTTTGGCTTGGCCTTGCCCGAACTGGCCGCGGCTACGAAGATCTGGCGGCGAATGTTCGAGAGCGAACAGCAACTTGCGGCGGATGGTTTGGCCTTCATGCAAACCCAGGTGGCTGAACGATGGTAGAGTCGGTGGATAACGAAGATGACCGAACGTCTCCTGAAAGCGATGCGGATTTGGGACTTGGTCAGTTCGAATCGGCCGTGGATGACGAGGGAATCTCGCTGGACGAATTAAGCCGTGCGTATGCCAAGTTGGTCGAGACGGGCAAGGACCCGTACGAGCCGGCGGTGGACAAGCCGGAACGTCCGATCGAAATCGTACCACCGGAAGATGCCGTCGCGGACCCGAATTGCGATTTGTGTCCTCGCTCTATTTTGGAGGCGATCTTGTTCGTCGGCCATCCTCAGAATGAACCGATACAGGCGGACGACGTTGCTCGATTGATGCGTGGTGTACCGGCCAGCGAAATTGAAGTACTCGTTCAGGACTTGAACGAAGGCTACCAGGCTGGTGGGCATCCGTTTCATGTGGTTTCCATTGGTACAGGGTATCGGTTGGAACTTCGCGACGAATTCACCTATTTGCGCAACGTCTTTTACGGACGAGTTCGGGCGGCTCGGCTATCGCAGGCGGCCATTGACGTTCTTGCCATTGTGGCCTACCAGCAGGGACTTACACGTGAGTCGGTCGATCGGCTTCGCGGGCGGCCGAGTGGTGCGTTGCTTTCCCAGTTGGTTCGTCGTCAATTGCTGCGAGTTGAGCGGCCGGAGAAGAAGCCGCGAACTCCGCGGTACTTCACAACCAACCGGTTTCTCGAACTATTTGGTTTGGCGAGTCTTGACGAACTGCCTCGCCATCCCGACACGGACTGACGGGCGTCTCCCAGAATGCAGCCAATCGCCACAACTCATTACACAGCAGAGGCTTGCGGCGCCAGGCCTGTCACGGACTGACGATTCGCGTCCCCGCTGCTACAATGGAGAGCTTGGCCAGCCCCAAGGATCGCCACCCTGGTCCGGCTTATTGATGGCGATCCGATCAAGCCGGCCAAACGATCTGACACCTTGGTGGCAGGCGGCGTTGAAGGTCGCCTGGGGCACTCTGTTGAAACATCGATCACTATCGCCGCCTGAAGTCCTCATGCTCCTGGAGTTCGTGACGTGACGTCCCGACGCGACCATTTTCTGGACCTGCGATCAAGCGCGCCGTGCGTGCTTCCTTCGTTGCTGTTGTGCGACTTCGGCAATCTGGAAAATGAGGTGCGACGGCTGGAAGCAGCCAACGTCCAAGGGTTGCATCTGGATGTCATGGATGGGCAGTTTGTTCCGAACTTTACCTATGGTATGCCGCTGGTTGCCGCATTTCGGAAACTGACCGGACTACCGTTGGATGTTCACCTGATGATCGATAACCCGTTGCGTTATATTGAGCCGTTTTATAAGGCAGGAGCCGACGCGATCACGATTCATGTCGAGGCGACCAGCGATCCTCCGGCAGTCCTGCGTGAGATTTCACGGATCGGGCGGCAGCCGGAATCGCATTGAATCCAGCGACGTCCTTGTCGGCATTGGATGACTGCTTGCCCTTATGTGATCTGGTGTTGGTGATGAGCGTGCCGGCCGGATTCGGCGGTCAGTCTTTCCAGGACATTGCGTTGGAGAAGCTTCGGCAACTTCGCCGGACACAACGACGTGATTTGCTATTGGAAATCGACGGCGGCGTCAACAACGAGACCATTGGACGATGTGTGGAGGCCGGTGCCCAATTGTGCGTGGTAGGCTCCGCCATATTTAAGCGTGAGAATTACGCCGACGCGGTCGAACAGTTAAGCCGACAAGCGGCGGTTGAGTAGGACATAGCAGAAGGTGTTAAACGAAGCATGTTACGCATTGTACTGATCCAACCTGGTTCCACTGAGTTTGACGATCAGGGGCGGATCAAAGGATCACTCGATATTCCACTAAGCCCATCCGGGATGGAACAAGCAGACCGCATCGCCGAGGAGTTGGCAGATATTGATATCGACATCGTCTATTCCGCACCCTGTCAATCGGCATTACAGACCGCTCGCACTCTGGTTCAGGATCGCGGAATACGTGTAAAACGCATTGAGAAATTGCGCAACTTGGATCATGGCCTATGGCATGGCAAGCGTATCGCAGACGTTCGACAGAGGCAGCCACGCGTTTACCGCCAGTGCCAAGAGTATCCGGATATGGTTTGTCCGCCCGAAGGCGAACCGGTTGCGGCGGGAAAGCGACGCATTCAGGCTGTTCTCGCGAAGATCATTCGACGCCATCGAGACGAAACGGTAGCCCTGGTCGTTCCCGAGCCGACAGCCAGCTTTGTTCGCAGCCACTTGCAGCAACAAGATTCGTTGCACTTCTGGCAGGCCGAACGAGATTCCGGGCGTTGGAGCTTGATTGACGTGATACCCGATCAAATTGCCGTCGGTGGGTGAGTTCAGGCAAGTCGCAACGGCGTGACCGCCGGATCGTTTGCGTGTACGATGCATGGGCTGCTGTATCCCGGGGGGCTTCGTTGACGCGGGAACGGCACAACGTTTTTTTTGAGTGCTACTTCATCCGGACGCGTTTTTTTCGCCAGATGGACGACAGGGAAAATGAAACGACAGAAACGCGGAGTCCCTGAAGGATTGTGGCAACGGTGTCCCGGTTGCCAGGAGATCATTTTCCGCAAAGAAGCGGAAAAGCGATTGGGAGTTTGCCCCGAATGTGAACACCATTTTTACGTGTCGGCACGGGAGCGGATTCGCCAGGTCTTGGACGAAGGGACATTTGAGGAGTGGGACGCCAACTTGCGCCCGACCGATCCACTCGGCTTCCGCGACAAGAAACCCTACAGCCAACGGCTTGTTGAAGAGCAGGCGCGCACCGGCTTGTTGGATGCGGCTATTACCGGAACCGGAATGATCCGTGCCCGTCGTGTCGCGTTTGGCGTGACCGATTCCGCTTTCATCATGGGAAGCATGGGATCCGTCGTCGGTGAACGACTGGCCCGACTGGTCGAGCGTGCGACGCGGCAGCAACTGCCGCTGATCATTGTCAGTGGCAGTGGTGGCGGTGCTCGTATGCATGAAGGGATCCTGTCGCTGATGCAGATGGCGAAAGTGTGTGCCGCACTCGCGAGATTCGATCTGGCTGGCGGACTGTACATATCGGTACTGACAAACCCTACCATGGGAGGGGTTGCTGCGAGTTTTGCATCGCTTGGTGACGTACTGTTCGCCGAACCGCGTGCTCTGATCGGGTTTGCCGGCCCCCGGACAATCAAGGCGACCTTGCGCATCGAATTACCCAAAGGCTTTCAGACGAGTGAGTTCTTGTTGCAGCACGGATATATTGACCGGATTGTGCCTCGGGCAAACCTGAAGAGTGAAATCGCCCGCACGATCGATTATTGTGGGAAATAGGATCTGGATTTTCCCACAGTATTAGTTGCTCAAACACCGGCTGGCACCTAGATTGGAACCATGGG
>JAJSAJ010000475.1 GCA_024274855.1 Planctomycetota bacterium
CACAACCAATCGGTGGCCAATTTCGGGACACGCTCTGAGTCCATGTCGCGTTTTTGCAACATTCGTTTTGGCGATATGTTGCCGATTGTCAACATCGCCTACCCCCAACGACGATCGTCTCGGACAGTGGAACGTGGCCACCTGCCACAGCTCTAAACGGCTATTTGCCTGCGAGTTAGGTAATCTGCCACTGTTGATGTTTTGCCCGCGGCCTGCTCTTTGGCACTCGATTTGCACTTTGTGGATTCACCTACTGGCGATCGTTGGCGGCATGCAAGCCTTGGTCCCCTCAGGCTTGCGTGCCGCGCAGTCGCCCTTTTCACGAGTCTTCTCGAATATGTCGGTCGTATCGCGTGCATTCGCATCCGCGAAACGTCGGATGCCACGATGCGAACCGTGTCTTGTTCTTGTCTTGGTTTCGAATCTCAATAGCAAAAGTGGATCGCTTGGCGAGCCCCGAAAGGACCGCGCATGCACGTGCGAGAATTAGTCGAATTGGCTGCCGTTGTCACATCCCATGCCCCGACGTTTGTCTGCCGCGGCATCACGCCAGGTGAATCCCGCTTAGACGAGTATTGGTTGGCATCACGTTGTCGCTTGGAGCGGTGGGGTCTTGCACTGAGGGCGTACCACACCAACATCCACGCGACCAAGGCCACTGCGGCGTGGCAGGCCGTGCGGCCCATCATTGAAGAGGTGCTGGCAAGTGAACTGCTGACTCGCGTGTGGACGGCCGTTATGACAGCACACGATCAGCAGCATGGCACGAGCGAGTGCGAGCCAATTGTACGGAGTGTGCTGATCGGCCACCGCGAAGCTCGTAATCGGGCGATGAACATCATGGTCTACGGACGCGGGTTTTCGGTTGAGGAAGGTGTTGTTCTTAATCGGCTTCGACGGCGCGTCGAACGTTGGACCGACATGCTGTTGGGCAGGCTGATCCAGCGGTACGATGTCGACTCGTTGGCTTTCGATCCTCAACGGGCTCGTGAGTTTGCAGCCGATCTTCGTTTCGAGCAGAAACATTTTCCTCGTGACCATGCGTGGAACCTCGCTCTGGCTTCTCTGCGGGCGACCTTCCAGACTGGATTGAGTGATGTTGCGCCGAACGCTGATCTGAATCAGCGTATCGCCAATAGCATCTGGGCGTTCTTTCCAGAAGAGGGGTTCGATTCGATTGGCCTTCCGAAGAGTTCCTGGATGTTGCGTTTGGATGGAACCGCTCAAGACATGGAAGGTCTGATCAATGATCTGTGGGCGGTTGATGACCAGCCACCGGTCCCCATCTCGGTACGGCGTTAACCTCCAGCCGTGCAGGAAGGGCCGTCGTGCAACGGTCTTTCAGGCCGTCGAAGCACTGGGCCGTGGTTTTCGGTTGGCTTCACACGTGCTTTTCCGGTCCCGGCGCCGGGAGTCGAACTTCGTTTCACACCCGCGCCTCGCGATCTCAAGAGCGGGGGGGCGGTCTTCTGGCACTGCGCGACCATGGCGGATGCGACCCCCTAATCACCGAGAATAACCGGCAAACTTCCAGGACTCCCGTGGACGAAAGCGGTCTGTTTCGGTACAAACGTGGAACCATGGGGCCGCTTCCGATTTGCACATTCTCGAGTGTTTCCGATCGAAGAGGCCGTCGGTTCCTCGAGCCACGAGACGCGGCTCGGCGATGCTGGTTGAGCTTTATGTCGGCGAACACGTTTGCATGTGCTGTCGCGTAGCTTGGCCGACCGACCGCCGTCGCCGGTATCCCATGTGAGCCCCCCTGCCAGCCGTTTGTGGGGGCCACTTTTTCGTTTTTCGGCGATGCCGTTTCAGGGAGAAGTCGCTTGTGAATAAGCCGCAGCAGGAATCACTATTCGGACAGCCCGTCGGACTCTATACGCTCTTTTTCGCCGAGATGTGGGAGCGTTTTTCCTACTACGGCATGCGTGCTCTCCTAGTGCTTTACATGATCAAGGGGTTCTTGCATTATCAAGACCCCGATGCGTATAAGATTTATGGTGCTTATTGCGCGCTGGTCTACATGACGCCTTTTTTCGGAGGAATGCTGGCCGACAAGCTGTTGGGTGCGCGGCGGTGTGTGATCATTGGTGGATTACTAATGGCTGCCGGCCACCTGACGATGACCATCGAATCGAAGTGGGTTTTCTATCTGGCTCTGGCGCTGCTGGTCGTTGGAAACGGTTTCTTTAAACCGAATATTTCGACCATTGTTGGTTCACTCTACGGCCAGAATGACGATCGCCGTGATGGCGGGTTCACCATCTTCTATATGGGAATCAACCTGGGTGCGGCAATGGCTCCCTTGCTTTGCGGATACGTGGGCGAGAAAATCGGATGGCACTATGGGTTCGGGCTGGCAACCGTCGGCATGTTGATTGGGTTGGCTGTGTTCATTGTCCCCAATGTGGTCGCCCAGTTCCTGATTCTCGGTGGAGCCTTGGCGACCGCCTTCTCCATGGTTTATCTGCAGTGGATTCAGAGCAATACGTTGCTGTTGATTGTTAACGGATTCGTCGCTCTTGCCCTGGTGATCTCGGGCGTTATTTCGTTTGTGGCGTTGGGCAAAGGTGGGATCCCGGACGATGCCGGACTGCCCCCAGATGCCGAACGGCTCAAGAAACGCGTCGGAGGCATTTTCCCCATTACGTGGGTCGTCTATTTGGGAATTGCGTTGGCAGTGCCCGTGGTCATCGCCCTGATTGCGTCGAATCGAACCACTTCGCTGGTCAGCGATGGTTTTCTGGAGACGATGGGCGTTGGCGGAGCATTCGGTGTCTTGGCGGGGACGCTTCTGAAAGAAGTCAGTACGCCAACCGGGTTGATCTTGTTTGTCACTGGGTTGGGAGCACTGGTTTACTTGTTCGTCGATGCGATTCGATCGACGCGGATCGAACGGGATCGCATGTTTGTCGTGTTGATTCTGATGTTCTTCTCGCTCCTCTTTTGGGCATTTTTCGAACAAGCCGGCAGTTCGATCAATACGTTTACGGATCGTAATGTCGATCGTGTTTTTGAAGATCGCGTCGTGACGCAAAGTGATGTTGGAAAGACAATCGAGTTAACGATCAATCAGGAACAGCTCGGGTACGCGAACGGCGATGACATGATGACCTTGACCAAGTTGGACGAGGCTCGCAAGGCGGATAAGAAACGTAGTGACCAGGAGCAGCGAGCGGATGGTCCGGCGCCGGGTACTGGGGAGGTTGAACCGAGTGCGGCAGTGGAGTCGACTGCGTCCACGACCGTCGAGTGGCAAGTGGGCAAGGATGATGTGGGGATGGGGATTGAAGGGAGTGAGATTCCGGCCTCGACATTCCAATCGGTCAATCCAATTTTCATTCTCGTCTTTGGATTGCTGTTTACGATGTTGTGGGGTGTGTTGGCACGTCTGAAGTTGGAGCCGAGTACGCCCGTCAAGTTCGCGCTCGGACTGCTTCAGCTCGGTTTGGGCTTCGGGGTGCTTTGGTACGGGGCTGCTCATTGCGACAGTCGTGGCATGGTCAGCATGAACTGGTTGTTCCTGGCGTACTTCCTCCATACGACGGGCGAACTATGCCTTTCGCCGGTCGGCCTGTCGATGGTCACAAGGTTGTCGCCGACGAGGCTGGTCAGCACGGTGATGGGCGATTGGTTCTTGGCGACCGCCTTTTCCAGCTATCTTGCCGCGGTCATTGCCATATTCACCAAGGTCGGCGAAGGGGGCGGTGGCGAGCAGGTGATCCCGGTTCCTCTGGAAACGGTCGGTGTTTATGGGGGCGTGTTCGGGAAGATCGCACTCTTTGCGATCGGTTCGTCCGTGATCTGCTTTCTGCTCGTTCCCCTACTGAAGTACTGGATGCATGAAGGGGAAGTGGATGTGGAAGCCGAGCAATCCTGATGCGGGCTTGGCCGGGGTGTCTTCGCCGATAACGCGGCCAGAACGGCTCGACGGAAGCCTCGCCCTGGCCAGTTGACAATGTGAGGTTGACACGCCGCCAGTCGCCCTTGATTTAGTGGCGTTTTTCTGCCCGCCCAGCTTGCCAGTAGGGAAGGGGCGAAAAGAATGTAAAATGAAAAGTGCAAAATGAAAAGTGAAAAATGTGCCGGAAAGACAAGAAAGCCCAGCGAAAGAGGCAGTCCGTTTCGTCATTTTGATTTTTGCACTCTGCACTTTTCACTTTGCACTTTGCACTGTTTTCCTTACGGCAGAAAAAGCGGAAGAACGTCCTGCCCCGTCAAGACGAGATTCTCAACTGGCCAGCCTCGCCCTCCCGTTTTGAGACACATCCTAGCGCTGCCACGCGGCGAGCGCGTGG
>JAJSAJ010000476.1 GCA_024274855.1 Planctomycetota bacterium
GCCGTCCTTTGCCGACGCCTGATCGATTTGGACAATCACCTGGCCTTTGTACGTCGCCAGCGATATTGCGTGTCCATAAGGATTGTCGGGTACGCCAAGTCCTTTCTGCCAGATGCGACGGCCGGTGAAATCCAATGCCGCGATGTCGCACGACGCAAATATTGCATAAATCCGGACTCCGTCGGTCGCCGTCGTCGATGCGGCATAGCTCGTTTCTTCATTCACTTCGAAATCATCCGGACGCGGACCGATTGGCGGTACATCGTATCGCCAAAGTTGCTTGCCGGTCGACAAATCGAAACAGAAGATGGCTTGTTTCTTGTCCGTTGCACCCGACAGGAAAACACGGTCTCCCCAGACAACTGGTGAATTGAACCCGGGCAGTGGCAACTTGGTCTTCCACCGAACACCTTCGCCCGATTGAACACTCCACTTGTCGGGGATGTCGGTATGTGCTGAAATACCGGACCCCGTTGGGCCACGAAAGCGTGGCCATTCGGCCAGATACGATTCGGCGGACGGGAGTGGTGGGACGTTGGTTGTTGCTGGACGTGCTTCAGAGTTTTTGCCGGCGGATAGCCTGGCCCCCTTGCCGTCGTTCGGTACCGTTCGCGAGGCTTGCCGCGAGGTGGCCGGCTCGGGCGGCAGGATGCGAGGGGTCCGCACCGTAATATAGCTGAGCAGAATGGCCAGTGTTCCGATTGTGATACCAGCGGCCCATCGGCCCCATCGCTGCTGAACGGCTTCGCGATCCAACTCGGTGTTGAACGGTGACGGGTGAGGCAATGTGGCTCGTAGCGACGCCGCCCAGCGCGCGGTGACGAACGTGGCGATCAGACCACCCAACAGCAACATTGCACCAAAACGCGTGAATTGCCGCTTCCGAAAATAAATCGCACGCAATTGAAGGTCAAGTTGCCGAATCGCCTCGCGCCGTTCGGGACTGGGCCCTTCCTCTGCCAACTCCTGTTGCAACGCAACATAGTGTGGCGAGTCGAACAGCTCGTAACTGCCCCGCGTTGCAAAATCGACGATTAGCAATAGGCCGACAATCAACGAAAACACACCGGCTACGATTGACGTAAAAAAGATCGCGGGAAAACTGGCTGAGAACTTCATGCGGGCGTCTCCTCGACCATCTCGGCGACGTCCTCGATCTCGCCCAATCGAACCAGCTCGACCGGACAAGATCGAAAACAGCGCCCACAGGAAACACACCCGGACCGATCGGGATGATAATCCACTCGGCGGCGGCGGATCGAGAGACTGACAAGCTTGACACTCAAAACAAGACCGACCCATGCACCGAGCCAACCGCCTAACATGACAAACCGGTGCCGGATTGCCCATGCTTCACTATAGAGATCGCTGGCCGGACGCCCGGTGTTGCGAAATGCATCACTCGCGTCGGTCGTTGTGGCAGATTGCCCCAGTTCCTCGAGCCGCACCTGTTCAGCCAGGCGAATCGTCGGGTGCATGCGAGATAACGGGACAGCCCACCAGGTGCCAAGTAGCGTAAGCAACCCAATGATCGCCGGCGATGCCAGGAGCAGCCATCGCAGGCGACGTTTGCCCAAAGCACGTTCGCCGGCCGAGGGTGGCGTTGTTGGCGGATGAATGGCTACGAACGGGCAGGATTCCTCGCACAGTTGGCAGTTGATGCATTCACTCGGTGTGATCCCCAGATGCCACTTCGAGACGCGTGTCAATAGTGACAGGATTGCGCCGTACGGACACAGATAACGGCAGTAGGGACGCCCGATAAACAGTCCGATCAAAACAACGCAGCTGCCGAACAACAACATGTCGGCATTTCCACCCAGTCGGAAAAACGCGACGAACGGATCATAACGACAAATAATAAATGCCGTCCCGGAAACTGCGAAGATCACAGCCGCTCCAAGGTAGATGAACGGGACTAGGCCCAACGCATGGTCAAGCCACCGAGGAACCGAAAGCGAGCGGACGGCCGTCAGCTCCTGAACGGCCCCAAGCGGACAGACGGCAGCACAGAACGTGCGTCCGAAAAACAACGTAAAAACCAACGGCAATGCAAAAAACGCGACAACACCGGTCGGGACGGCAAAACTTGGATCGGCTGCGCCGAGCGCAACGTTTTGGATCGCTCCGATCGAACAGACGCACCCCTTACGTACAAAGCCGAACCAAAACAGGCTGGCAGCGGATAGGACCAGCAACTTGCGGCGAGAACGGTCGACTAACGCCAGATAGGTCGCGACCACCAGTGCAAGCAACAGGATCCCAACATCCAATGCTTCCCAGAACCCACTGTCCGTGTCGGGAACAAAAGTCGTCGGCACCTGGTGGTCGGAGAACGTTGGCGTCGGGATCAGATCGGCCACGGCGTGCGAAGTCAGAACGAGCGGCACGACCAAGACGAGCCAGAGTATTGCGGTTTTAAAAAGTCTACTCATGTCGGATCTACCTGACTCAGCAACTTGCGTGCAGCCTTTCCTTCCGGCTTGCTCGCTTCCGATCGGACAAGTGGCAAAGCCTGCGTCTTAATTCGATAGGGGGTCGTTAACGGAACGCGGCGGAACGCATCGCTCGGGCACGAGATGGCAATGGCGCATTCGTTGCAGTTCACACATCGGTCGTGCATGACTTGCAGGTAGAGCGAACCGTTCATCAGGGCGCAGCCTTTCACACACTTGCCACATCCGATACAGGCCTCCAAGTCAATGTTGTATTCATAGAATCGCTGGCCGGCCTTTTCTTCAATAAACTCGCGAATGACCGCCCCGGTCGGGCAGAGTTGATTTTCGGCGGCCGTTTCGATCTCCTGGTAATTCGGGTCGAAATACCCGGTGCAGATGTCGCAATATCCGCACATTTCGAAACATTGCACACACTTGACTGCCGATTCGTCTAACACGCATTGCGTGGCACACTCGCCACACCCAATGCACTTGTCCGGGTCAATCTGCCAGCGCATTTCCGACGCCTGGCTTTGCCGCCCGGCTAGAAAGCCACCGCCCGTGGCAAGTGCGGCGATGCCCGCAACGCGAATCGAGTCGACTAGGAAACGTCGTCGGTCGGCGGGGTTGGTGTCAGTTGGCACGATATGTCTCTTCGTTTCTTAAATGGAGTAATGA
>JAJSAJ010000477.1 GCA_024274855.1 Planctomycetota bacterium
GGACAAGTTTCAGCGTGCTCTGCAAGCTAATCCAGACAATGCTGACGCCTACTACAATTTGGCGGCCACACTGCAAAGACTCGGGACAGCCGGCAAGAACCCGACGATGCTGAAACAGGCGGAAATGACGTACAACCAGTGCTTGGACCGCGATCCCAACCACACAGACTGTCACCGCGGGTTGGCGGTGCTCTTGGCGGAAACGGACCGAAGTGACCGCGCGTTCGCCTTGCTGAAGAACTGGGCCGTTCGGAATCCTCAGAATGCAGATGCGCGTGTGGAACTCGCTCGCCTTTATTCTGAATTTGGCGACGAAAAGACAGCTCAACTCCAACTGCAGCAAGCGATTCAATTGGATCAGACCAATCGGCGGGCGTGGACCGCACTGGCCAATCTGCGCGAATCGGAAGGCGATTATCAGCAGGCATTGGCCGATTACCAACGGGCGTACAGTTTGAATCCCCAAGACACAACAATTGCAACGCGTATTGCATCGCTGAATCGCTCGATCGGGGCCAGTTCGCCCGGCGGGCTTTCCGCCCCCAATGGGACACGTACCGTCGCCGCTCCCGCCCCAACGGCCCGTTATTGATACAGGCGTTCTAGGGTGTCTGGCCCTTCGGCTCTGGCCCTTCGGGAGTTTCCGGAGTCACCACGGGCTCCGATCCGAATTCCCGATCTCAGGCCAGTCCTTCTCACGTCGGTACAGAGTCCCTAAAATCCGGTGATTCGGGCTGTGATCCCTTTAGGGCATATCCCTCTCAGGGCACAAACGGTAACTTAATGTTGTCAGGTGGCTCTGCCGCCTCATGGCGATTTGAATACTGAGCAGCGAGTCCGGGTTTCTCGGTCGCCGCGTCGTGCCGACGATTCACCGCAAACATGACGAGAGAAGCTGATGAGTCAACAAACACCGATCGAACGAGTTTACAATTTCTCTGCTGGCCCAGCCGTACTGCCTTTCCCGGTGTTGGAACAAGCGCAACGCGACCTGCTGGCGCTGCCCGGTTGTGGCGCGTCCGTTATGGAAATCAGTCATCGAAGCAAGCCATTTGTGGCCATTCTCGAGGACGCGAAACAGCGTCTGTCCGCTCTGCTAAACATCCCCAAAGGCTACCAGATTCTTTTTCTTCAAGGGGGAGCCCGCCTTCAGTTTGCGATGATCCCCATGAACTTTTTGCAGGGTTCCGGCAAACCGGCTGACATGATCGTGACGGGATCATGGAGCGAAAAAGCGGCGGATGAAGCGAAGAAGCTGGGCACGACACACATCGCCTGGGACGGCAAACCATCGAACTACAACCACCTGCCAGCCAATACGGAGCTCCAGCTCAGTGACGACGCTGCGTATACGTACCTGGCGTCAAACGAGACGATTCAAGGCGTGCAGTTCCAGACCGAACCGGCGGCGGGCGATGCGCCGCTTGTCTGCGACGCGTCGTCGGATTTCCTGTCGCGTCCCATCCCAATTCACAAATATGGATTGGTCTATGCGTGTGCCCAAAAAAACGCCGGACCGGCAGGTGTTACCATTGTGGTCATTCGTGAAGATCTGCTTGAGCGAAGTCCGGATTCACTGCCGAGTTACCTGAACTACCGCACGCATGCCAAACACAACTCGATGTTCAACACGCCACCGACCTTTGGGGTCTACATCGTGGGCCTCGTCGCTCGCTGGCTGCAAGAGGAAATTGGTGGCCTCGATGCCATGGACGCATTGAATCGTACGAAAGCCGCCATGTTGTACGAGGTAATTGACGGCACCCAAGGGTTCTACCGTGGGCATGCCAGGCCAGACTGCCGATCCCAAATGAATGTCACATTCCGATTGCCCACACCCCAACTGGAACAGGCCTTTCTGGCAGAGGCCGAGAAGGCGGGGCTTTTCAACTTGAAGGGGCATCGAAGCGTTGGTGGGATCCGTGCATCGATATACAATGCGATGCCGCTCGAAGGAGTTGAAACCCTGCGCGACGTGATGCGTCAGTTCGCATCCCAAAACGGCTCTTAGTTCCCCATACACGCCACCCTGACGGATTACTGCTGCACAGGCGAAAGGACGAAACGGATCCATGTACCGAGTTATTGTCTTGGACAACATTGCCGCCGAAGGTCTGGCTCTACTTGATGCGGCCAAAGGCATTGATTATGAGATTCAGACCGGACTGAAGGGGACCGACTTGCGCGATGCGTTGGCCAAAGCGGACGGAGCTGTTTGTCGCAGCGGAGTCAAGATTACGCAGGAAGCGCTCGCCGGTAACCACCGCTTGAAAGCCATTGTCCGCGCCGGGGTCGGTACCGACAACATCGACAAGGTTTCCGCGACGCGACAGGGCATCGTCGTGATGAATACGCCCACCGGCAACACGATCAGCACCGCCGAACATGCTTTCGGCTTGATGCTCGGCCTGTCACGCAACCTGGCGGCCGCCCACCAGAGTCTGCGCGAAGGCCGATGGGACCGCAAGGCCTACATGGGAACTCAGTTGGCCGATAAGACGCTTGGTATTATCGGCCTGGGACGTATCGGCCAGGAAGTCGGTCGACGCGCCAATGCGTTTGCCATGCGAGTTTTGGGGTACGATCCGTTCCTGACGCCCGAACAGGCAACCAAACTCGGCGTGCAGTTGATGGACGATTATCACGAGATGCTTCCCCAGATCGACTACCTGACTGTCCACACACCCCTGACACCGGAAACACGTCACCTGATCGGAAAGCGAGAAATCGAGCTGCTTAAACCGGGCGCCCGTCTGATCAACGCCGCACGTGGCGGCATCTACGATGAACAAGCACTGGCCGAGGGTCTGACCAGTGGCAAGCTGGCCGGCGTTGCACTGGATGTCTATGAATCGGAACCCTGCACCACAAGCCCTTTGTTCAACATGAAGGGAGTACTTTGCACACCCCATCTCGGGGCCAGTACCGAAGAAGCACAAACCCAAGTCGCTATCGAGGCGGTCAACTTGCTGGTTCGATTCCTTGGGACCGGCGAAATTCGGCACGCGGTCAACATGGTGGCTGTCGACCAAAAGGTGCTGCGAGCGCTCCAAGGGCACCTGAACGTCGCCTATCGGCTCGGTCGCCTGTTGGCCCAGTGGCACGACGGACACGCATCGGGCTGCCAGCTGACCTACCGTGGCGAAGTGGCGGAAAAGGACACCAAACTATTGACCGCGTCGTTCTGTGCCGGACTACTGGAACAGGCACTCGACGAAGAAGTCAATATCGTCAACTCGGAGATGCTAATGAAAGAACGTGGCATCCCCTTGCTTGTCCAGCGAGATACGGAAATGGGCGATTTCAGCTCGTCAATCACCGCACGGCTTGACAGCGATTCCCGGCCTTGCCTGGTCTCGGGCGCACTTTTCGGCAACCGCATGCCTCGGTTGATCCGATTGGATCAATACCGTCTTGAAGCCTACCTGGACGGCAAACTTCTGGTTTTCACGCACCTGGACGTACCGGGCATTATTGGTCGCGTGGGCTCGGTTTTTGGAAACCATGACGTGAATATCGGCCAAATGTCAGTGGGTCGAGCCGGCTCGAATCCTGGCGGTACAGCAGTCGGCATCTTGAATCTTGATTCGACGCCCCCCCAAGCTGCCATGGACGAGGTCCTGCAAATCGACGCAATCCAGTCGATACGACTGCTGGAACTCCCACCCGCCGGCCAATTGCCGCCCTGGCTACAGGGATTGATGGAATAAACGCCGCCCAAACACCCAGGACGTGCAGAAACGACAACCTGAGACTCTGATTCACGCTCGCCCATACTCGACGTTACGCGAAACCGTTTCAATTTCACCCGCAGTTGCGGCGCGCCACCCGTTCCACAGTAGACTCGAAGCAATCGCGGTTGAGCGGCCGGCGATGCGTGCAGCGTAGCCGAGGCGAGTGCAGCAATCTGGCGGCCTGCTGGTTGCTTTCGCCGGACTATGTTGAATACTCCGGCCGACGTCCCTGAATCTCCTGGCTTGCACGAGGCCGCGATCTTGAAGAAGGCTTGGCGGCCAACTAGTCTGAATGGCGGACTTCTCTTGCTCTGCAATCCTCATCGAGGCAGACGAAACCTATGCAGCTTGGTCTATTGCTGGCCGTCGTGGCCGGCGTCACGATCTCAGAAGGCGCGCTCCATCGACCGGTATCCGCGTCGGCTGCGCGTCTACTATTCAGTCTGGCCGCTTCGGGAACGGTGGTTCTGTTGGCCTATGTAGGTTCGACCGTTATTTCGCGTTCCCTGCTGCGACATAATGCCGACCAACGTACAGATTGGCTCGCCATCTACGCCAGTCTTAAACGAGTCCACATGGTCGTCTGGCTTGGCTCAGTTGTATGGATATTCCATGAACTCGGATGGCCACGCATTGTCCGCTACAACTGGGGCATGGATCAGATGATTCTGGTCAGAGATATCGTCGTTCTAACGCCTATTTGGGCACCGATCCTGCTTTCGTGGACTGCTTTCTACCGCGTCGAGTGGGCGATGGCTCAGACGGTTGAAGGCCAGGGCAATGCTTCGTCACTCCCGACTCGCAGTCGTTTCGTCTGGTTGCAAGCCCGCCATTTTCTCGGTCTTTGCATCCTGCCGGTATTGGTACTGCTGGCCTTCCAGGACGTGCTCACACGAGCCCTACCCGGCTGGAACAACACGGACTACGCCTGGTTGCTGTATGCCCTGCCTCTTGGAATACTGATCATTATCTTCCCAGCCGTGCTGTGCCGCATATGGAAAACGTCTCCGTTGCCGGCGGGTCCACTGCGCGAACGACTCGAGCATCAATGCCGACAAACGGGAATCACGTGTCGCGAGTTCAAGATCTGGCACACGGATCACCAGTTCCTCAATGCGGCAGTCGCGGGAATCGTACGCCCGATGCGATATGTTCTGCTGACCGATGCCTTGCTGACCCACTTGGCGGAAGACGAGATCGAAGCGGTTGTACTGCATGAACTGGGCCACATCCACCGTCGACACATTCTGCTGCGCATACTGGTCCTCAGCCTTCCCGTCTGGATCGTAGCAAACGTACAAGCATTTCAACCGCACTGGGCCAAACAAGTTGCCGAGGCCGTTGGCAGCTGGCACGTTGGCCCGACACCGATTCTACCGTTACTGATCCCCGTCGTAACAGCAGCCTACTTGATTATCGCACTCGGGTGGCACGCCCGACTGCTCGAATACGACGCGGATCTGTGCGTATTGGAGCGAGGTCGCGGCGGCGCATTTATCGACGCCCTGCGACGACTGGCCAGACTGACGGGAGAAGAGTCCCAACGCGGTGGCTGGCTGCATCCGAGTACCTCTCAGCGGATCAGCAAACTCGGGCAGGCCGCATTGCATCCCGAAACGGCAACAGCCTTCCGTCGCCACATTACCGCCGTGAACCGGCTCATCATCCTGTCCTGGATTGCATTGCCATCCCTGTTCATCCTGCTGCACAGCTGTTTGTCGTTCCGCCTTTAGGCGGGTTCTAAACCACACGCGCACTGGCCCGTTTCACGACGGTGCGACTAACCACGGGGCTCCGAGCGTATCGGTCCATAATCCAGGCCCGAACCAGCGTGTCTGGTTCCCGTCTCCCGCCTGCTCACGCAGTTTGCCGGATTCTCCGCTGTCGAGAACTCGTCAGACACACAATCCATACAAGACGCACAACTCGCCAGAATTTCCCACTTCCCCTGATACTTACATTGCTTCTGTTTGGTTCGCACTGCCTGAAATGTCGAAACCAGGTCCAGTGACCAACCCCATTGGGTAACACTTTAGCCAGATGGCAAGTGATCGACTCAGCGGAAGGGCGAGGCTCCTGCCGAGCCGTTCGGGCCAACAAAACAAGAGGCTCAGCGGGAGCTTCGCCCTCCCGGAAAGCCTGGCTCTCCGGGTTCTGAGAGAAATCCCGGAACGCTGCCAGACGGCTAAACAGTTACCCCATTGGAAGCATGCCGTGAGCGTCTTCGCTGTCCAGTTGTCGTCTTGAAGTCCCGGGGGCAAGCTAGTTTCCCGCCGGATATCTGAGGATGGCTACAGCATGACAAGACCGGCTCCACGAAGCTTGCCGTGCGTCAAAGTTCACGACGTGAACCTGCGTGACGCGGCACTCTAACCCATCACCACGGACCATCATGCAAAGGCCAACTCAATGAGCGACACAGCCAGTTCTTTGCTCGACCGGATCGACGATGCCATCACAACCAGTCCTCACATGTTTGGACATCGCGTACGGCTTGAAGCGGATGCCGGAATCGTCGTCTTACTAGGGACCGTCAACAGTTTTTACCACAAGCAGATGGCGCAAGAAACGGTTCGTCGCGTCGATGGGGTACAGAGCATCGACAATCGCCTGGAAGTGCAGTGGAACTGAAAGACACTTCCACTCGCCGGAATCGGGTGACAATATCCGATCGCATTCGCGGTTTTCCGACACGGCCGCTGCCGGGTTCCCTGAAGAAACCTAAGGTCCCACAGGGCGGCAGCGCCGTCAGACCCTCGAGATCCCGTCGGGGCGTCCGGCATCGGTTTGATTGCATACCTGTGCATAATCAGCCTTCAAGGTAACCAGGTAACAGCAGATGAGCACGCGACATCGAGTGACTCAGAGAGAGAGGGTGCGCACCGTCGGCGCGCCGGACTGCAGTGTTCGACGGACGCCCACGTCCGTCGATGAACGGCCTTGGACCGTGCCACCATCCAATCCGGTCAAACACGGGCGGAACACAGGCGCAAGACCACGCGGCACGGGCGCAACGTCAGCACAAGATTTTCCGTCCTGCCCCAACGACGGACGTGGGCGTCCGTCGGACACCGCGGCAGACGCGTTTCCCAGTGCGTCTTGCAAGTGCGTCTCGTGTGGTCGGGTTGGTACCCGCTTCAACGACGGACGTGGGCGTCCGTCGGACACCGCAGCAGACGCGTTTCCCAGTGCGTCTTGCAAGTGCGTCTCGTGTGGTCGGGTTGGTACCTTGCCCCAACGACGGACGTGGGCGTCCGTCGGACACCGCGGCAGACGCGTTTCCCAGTGCGTCTTGCAAGTGCGTCTCGTGTGGTCGGATTGGTACCCGCTTCAGCGACGGACGTGGGCGTCCGTCGGACACCGCGCTATGGCAGCCTGATGGTTGCGGGAAACTCTATCACCCGCAGCCAGGTCTCTCCCAGATATAAAGAGTGCTCAGTCAGGGGCATCTGTTGGAACGTTCGTCTGCGCTCGACGTGGTGACGTTACGGCTTGACCGTGTACCCGCTTCTTAGGTACCCGCTTCTTAGGTACGAAAACTCGGGGCGTGTGATCGTGTCTCTACAAGA
>JAJSAJ010000478.1 GCA_024274855.1 Planctomycetota bacterium
ACCGTGTCGCACGCAACGTCCTGCCAGCCGGCCATTTTGTGATGGAGGATGGCCAATTTGAAGGCCTCGAAGGCCTCAGCGATATCCTCCGGCAACTCACCCACCTGCTGAAACGGCCGCACCAAATCAACGCTCTCGGTCGGGTCGGCTGTATCGGCTGTGGCAACAGGATCGATCACCTCGGAAGGCAATGCACTGCTTAGCGGCTCTTCGCCAAAGTCCGGGCCTTCATCCGCCGGCCCTTCCGGGACGTCGGTGCTCTGAGCCCGTTGGGGCGGTTCATTCCTTGCGGGATCGAAATCCTCATCCAGATCGCTTGTGACAATCTCGCCGTCAGACGGTTGCTCGGTCTCGAGAGCCCCCATCGTTTCCCATCGCTGGTGCCGCATCTTTGAAACGGACCAAGTGTTCTGAACGGCACCTTCCAGCCACATTTCGGCGTCTTCCCAGTCGACTGCGGCCTGGAAGTGGCTCCAATACAACCCCTCGAAGTTCTCGTGCGTTTCGCCAAACAGCATGTAGGTTCGTCGCAAACGTCCAACGTGCTGGCCCGTCACGCCACCCACTCGCTGACTCCACGCCTCGTCCGAGTATTCCGTCGCCGGTGCGCCGGAAGCGACCAGTGCTTCGCGCCACTGTTGGATAATCCTCCCTTTCTCCCAATTCGTATTGCTGACCAGACGGTTCCAAAGCCCCACAAAAGGCTGACTGGCCTCTTCCAGCAAACGCGAATCAACCGGATTATTTTCCGCAATCGTAGTATTTAGATCCTGCTCCATCGATGGGCCCTTTTCCTCAGGCATGGAAAGTGTAGCCGTTCACGCCGCTGGGGTCTGACGCAATTCTCGGCGGAGAAAGCGTTTCTTTACGCGAACGCATTTTGTCGCCGAAAATGGGTCTGACCCCTTGGAAGCGAACCGGCGGCCTACATTCCGTGAACGGTTACTGGAAAGTATTCAACAAGTCGACAGAGCACATTAACATGCTGAGCCATGGTACGACCAGTGCCTGCATTTCGATTCCAGCCAACTCGTGTTCAGCTAGAGGTTTGGCACTTGTCGAGCAGAGGAATTCAGGGTGGGGAAAACTTGTTGAAGAATGCCGATCACACCTCGGCCTGGGAGCGCAATCACTACTTTGACGCTTCGAATTTCAAGGAAGCCGAGTTAATACAGTGTCGCGAACCGGTGGGCGCGGGACCGTCGTTGAAAATGTGGCCCAAATGGGCACCGCATCGAGCGCATTTCAACTCCGTGCGAACCATGCCGTTACTGCGATCAACGGCCGTGTCGAGATTTTTCTCGTCGACCGGTGCCCAGAAACTGGGCCATCCACATCCAGACTCGAATTTGGTCACGGATTGATACAAAGGCAGCCCGCAACAAACGCACTTGTAGGTTCCTTTCTCTTTGTGGTTCCAATACTCACCAGTAAACGGGCGCTCCGTCTCTTTCTTGCGAGTCACCGCATACTGCAAATCAGTCAACTGGGATTTCCATTCAGATCTGCTTTTCCGAACTTTCTCGATCCGTTTCGATTGTCCCTTCAATTTATCGTGAAACACCTTCTTGAATTTCTCCATTTTGGGCCGAATCACCGTTTGGCAATACGGCTTCCGACTATTTCGCGCATTGTAGTTCTGGTGATAGGTCTCGGCGGGATAGAACGCCTGAAACGGACTGATTTCCGTGACAATAGGATTCTTAAAAGCGCCCGACTGATCCAATTTCTTTTTGTATTCCGTCGCGAGTTGCCGCTGCCGCGAGTTGTGCACAAAGATGGCCGATCGGTACTGAGTTCCAACATCGACACCCTGTCGATTCAAAGTGGTCGGATCGTGTGTCTTCCAAAAAACCTCGAGCAGATCAACATAGGAAATCTTCTGCGGGTTGAAAGTGATCTGCACGACCTCGGCATGCCCCGTCAGACCCGTAC
>JAJSAJ010000479.1 GCA_024274855.1 Planctomycetota bacterium
CACGGCCGGCGTATGATCTGCACGATCGCACCCAAGTAGATCATCGCATTGCGACGCGTTTGCGCCGTGGTGGCGATCAAGTCTTGTCCGCGCTTGTGGGCGAGCCGCCCATGGCGTCTTGCGTCTAGAGGCTTGGTGGGTACGCGCCGTGCACGCATGCTTGACGGTGGGTACCGAACGCTGGTGTGCCGACGCTCGCGTTAAAGACTCACTGTTGTCTACGTTGGTCGGGCGAGCTTGTCACACCCTACTTTGGTTGTGGCCGTGAGTCGCGTTATCGATCACGGCAACGAACCATCCTCGCCTGATTTGGGCGTGCGAGCGATGACCTGTTGCAGCGCGTGCAGTGTCTGGCGGGCCGCGACCTCTGGTGAGTGTCCAGCCAACACGGCCTTTTGACCGGCTTGTCCCAAAGCGAGGCGAGCCGGTTCGTCTTGAAGCAGCAGGCATAACGTCTCAGCCAACCGGTGCGGATCATTGGGAACAACAAGCCGACCTCCGCCCGTGGCCCCAATCAACTCGGGAAAGATCCCGTGTGCCGGTTGCACGACCGGTCGGCCAGCAGCCATGGCCTCCAGCGCGAACAGTCCTTTCGGATCCGGATAAACGGTTGGAACCGACAGAACGTCTATTTGACGAAGGAAGTCCGCTTTTTTCTGACGGTCGACGGTGCCATGGAACTGAACGGCGTCCTGGAGTCCAGCTTGCCGCAACTTAGCAAGCTGGCGTCTCACGTAGGGTTTATGTCGTTTGCCGAGCCAGCCGGCCACTGCGAGCGAAGTGTGCGCCATTTCCGGCCGCCGTTTCAGGCTCAGGAAAGCATCGACAAGAACATGGAGTCCTTTTTCCGGAGCCAGACGCGCCAGGTAACCGATACGGTAGTTCTTGGTTGTTCCGTTTGGCGGCGGTGAAGGTCCGTCCAGCTCGCAGGGACCACAAGGTTCTCTTGGGGGATCCGCTCGATCGACACTCAGTGGTATCTGGTGAATCTTCTTGGCGGGGACCCCAAGATACTCGGTCATGAATCGGGCGTAATACTGGCTGTGGAGGAAGAACCCGTCGATATACGGAATCAGACGTCGCATTTCTCGCATAGCCTGATCGCGGTAAGCCTGCGGCAGGGCATCGAGAAATACATCGTCACCTTGCAAGACAACAACAACCGGAACCCGGACAGACTTCTTCAATTCGGGGACACAGCCGCCGATCAGCAGATTGCTTAGGACGATAACGTCTGGCCGAGGTGGGATTTGCAGCCATTGACTCAGTCGCTCAATCTCCTTGCGTACCGGCCCCTGCTCGCCTTGGAGCATCGAAATGGTCAATGGGCCCCATCGAGCGGGTGCGGAGTCGATTTCACGCGAGGCCAGGTACCGCAACAGCCAAGGGTGATCACACAGTCGGGTGAACCAGGTCGAGGCATGGTGCATCAGGGGAATACGATGCCGGAGATACAGACTGACACCTCCAAGGAAGACACGGTCGAGCGTCACGGACGCCTCGTCGGTGCGGATCGGCATATAAAGCGGAATCAGCTGCACATCGACGCCCAACCCGAGGAGGGCTCGGGCCAGCCGATTGTCATGCATACAGCTTCCGCAGTACATCCCGCCGGCCCCAGCCGTCAAATACGCAATTTTCATGGGGGGTATGCTGGCCATGGAAGCAGGAACCTGTTGTGCGGAAAAAACTTACGATTTGCCGAAAGCGCCCTTTGCGAGCAGCCGATCAGGCGCTAAAATGTGTGGTTTCCAACTCAGTCACCGAGCCATATAGAGTAGCCGGAACATGCCCAAACAGAAAACCCACAAGGGAACGAAGAAGCGGTTTCGCCTGACAGCAAAAGGCAAGGCCATGCATCGGCAGTCAGGCACAAGCCATCTGCAGGCAAGGATGTCTCAGAAGCGTAAGCGCAATCTGCGGGGAACGTCGTCTCTCGATACCTGTATGGAAGCCAGCATCCGCGAGGCGTTGGGCAAGCACAGCTATTAAGGCCCTGTTATATTTTATTAGTAGGTCGGCCTTGATCGTAAGGTGGTCCGGGTAGGTCCCGCTTGCCGAGCGGGACATGGCGTAATCCAGGACGCTACAAGAGGTTTGGAACTGCAGCCGGAACCTGTTTGCCTGCTGCTGGACCGGATTACGATCAAGACCTAGTAGGTCCTTTTATAAAGAATAGTTTGTCCGGCATCTTCTGACTGCGGCGCGTCTACGGCCTACATGCACGTCTGGTCGGACCGGATTTCGGCTTGGCCTACAGTGACTGCGGTTTGAATCTTGCATAAGGAAGGGCGGCAGGGCCGCCAGCCAACTCCAAGCTGCCGCTCGGGGCCCCATTGGTCCGCTCCCGTTGGTCGCTTAGCTTTGTCCAGAAGTTAACGATCTTTGCAGTTAGTAACAGGGGATAATTCAAGTCAAGGCACGCGGGCGATCAACGTCCTTGAACAAGTCGATTCAAGGAGGCCTGGTTGTGTCCATACCACGTGGAATGAACAGATGAGAACGATTAAGGGATCGGCTCGAACACGAGCCAAACGCCGGTTGTATCGACGAGCCAAAGGATATCGAGGCGGGCGAGGCAATCTGCTTCGTACGGCCAAAGAGACACTGGTTCGCGCCGGCGTGTACGCATACCGTGACCGGCGCGTCCGCAAACGCGAGTTCCGCCGTCTGTGGATCATTCGAATCAATGCAGCTGTCCGCGAGCGAGGCATGCGATACAGCGAGTTCATTCACGGGTTGCAGCAAACGGGCCTGGAACTGGACCGGAAGACGTTGTCTGAAATGGCAATCCATGACCCGGCTGGATTCGACGCCGTTGTGGAAGCGGTCAAGCAGGCATTGGCCTCCGACTCGGAGACAAGCGACGCTGCCGAGCAAACTGAGGCGGTCGCCACTGAATCGTAGCTTGTCATGATCGTTGCTATACCGTTCACGGCCGGAGATGACACCAATTCGGATTGCAGGCCCGATTGGTAACTTCTTTCTTCGATTGTACTTCGGGTTGATGCAAAATGTGTCAGACTTGACCGGGAGCAGTATAAAACGCTTTGTGGTTGTTAAAGCACCGATAGGCCGGGGCAATACGGATGCCCAGGTACCATCGGCAAATGAACAGGGCATAAGCGACCAGGGCTGCGCGTATGGAACCTGCCCCACAAGTCTGGTGCCGATGGTACTTTTCAGTGGGCAGACTGCGACGGCCTTCTTGCTTTCTCTCAGATCGAGCGTGTCGGGCGAATCGATGCTACTGGCCACTTGCCCGACCGCTCCGTTATTCCGCCGGATAATCTGATTGAGGTCCCGTGTTTTCCTTTTTCCCGATCGGACGGTAGACGCATGGCACTGGGCGAGTTCTTGGCTGAGCTGGACAAAGTAGCTGCTGATGCGGCAGCCACGTTCGAATCGGTGTTGGATTCCGATTCACTCGAAGCGGCGCGCGTCGAGTTTCTGGGTGCGAAACAAGGACGCCTCAAGGCCGTTCAGAAGCAAATGGGCCAGGTTGACAAGGCCGACCGCCCAGCGGCAGGCAAACGCTTGAATGCTGTGAAGGGGCAGGTCGAGGCGGCATTCGAGCAGGCGCGTGATCGTCTGGGGGCCGGTAAATCGAACAGTCCCAAGGCGGGTGCTGAGCAATTCGATCCAACGCTTCCCGGCCGATCGATCCGCCAGGGCCACCTGCACCCAATCACGCAAACGATCGAAACGCTGAAGGAAATCATGGCCGGACTCGGATTCTCGATCGCCGAAGGACCGGAGATCGAGGACGAATGGCACAACTTCGAGGCGTTGAACATCCCGTTGGTTCATCCGGCTCGGGACCCGCTGGACAACTTCTATCTCTCGGTTGCCGGCGTCGGCAAAGGAGCCTTATTGCTCAGAAGTCAGACCAGCACCGTACAGATCCGGATCATGGAAAAGATGCCGCCGCCGGTTCGCATCATCACGCTGGGGCGCGTTTATCGCCCTGATACGGCCGATGCGACCCACTATCCGATGTTCCATCAAATGGAAGGGCTGTTGGTCGACTCGCACGTGACCATGGCTGACCTGAAGAGTGTGCTTCGGATGTTTGCCACGAGCTACCTGGGAGCCGACGTGCATATCCGGTTCCGGCCCTCGTTCTTTCCGTTTACCGAACCGAGTGTGGAAGTCGACTACCATTGGAACGATCAATGGATCGAATTCGGCGGAGCGGGGATGGTCGACCCCAACGTACTGCAAGCCGTGGGATACGACCCCGAGCAAGTTACGGGATTTGCTTTCGGTTTGGGGATCGAGCGACTATGCATGCGACGACACAATATCACGGACATCCGAGAGTTCTATAGAAACGACGTGCGATTTCTGCACCAGTTCTGATCGATTACATCGACGAGTTCATTCTCCACGAGCAGGCCTAATGATTGTTTCCTGGAATTGGTTGAAAGATTACGTTCTGCTGGACATGGACGCCGCGGAAGTCGAGCGCCGTCTCTCGATGGCCGGTTTGAATCACGAATCGACCATTCGTGTTGCCGAGGACCTGGCGATCGACCTGGAGGTCACAAGCAACCGCCCCGATTGTCTGGGGCATATCGGCGTCGCTCGCGAACTTGCCGTCCTTTGGGACCGCGAACTCAAGATACCCGATCCGGCACTACCGACCGGTGGGCTCGCGATTGGTGACTTGGCGAAGGTTTCGATCGAGTGCCCCGAGTTGTGTTCACGGTACACGGCGCGCGTCATTCAGGGAGTCAAGATAGGCCCGAGCCCGCAGTGGTTGGCTGATCGCCTGAGGACGCTTGGCATCGCCGTGATCAACAATGTCGTCGATGTCACCAATTATGTCATGATGGAATGCGGCCAGCCGCTTCATGCGTTCGACCTGGCATTGCTTCGCGGTCCAGAGATCATCGTTCGGCGCGCTCAGCCGGACTAGCAGTTCGAGGCGATCGATCATCGAATCTATTCCCTCGACGCCGGCATCTGTGTGATTGCCGATGCCGAGCGTGCCATGGCGTTGGGCGGCGTGATGGGGGGCGTCGACTCGGAAGTAGCGGACTCGACGACCGATCTGCTGATCGAGTCAGCCGAATTCGATCCGATGTCCATTCGCACGACGGCCCGCAAGCTCAATCTGCACAGCCCGTCGTCATATCGATTCGAGCGGACGGTCGACCCGAAAGGCGTTGATTGGGCAAGCCGGAGATGCTGTCAATTGATACTCGAGCTGGCTGGGGGGCAACTGGCAGAAGGCGTGCTGGACGTGGGCAGTTCGCCGACGACGCGCGAGCCGGTAGTACTACGGCTGGACCAGCTGCTTCGAATCCTGGGAATTGATGTCGACGGAAAAGAGGTTCATCGAATATTAACAGCGCTCGGGACTCGTTTGGTTCGCGCCGACAGCAGTTCGATCGAAGTGATTCCGCCGTCATGGCGACGAGACCTGACGCGCGAAATCGATTTAGTGGAAGAAGTGGCTCGTATTCACGGATACGACAAGATTCCGGAAGACGTGCAGGTACCGATGGCACCATCCCATCGATTAGAAACCGATCACGTGCAGCACCGAGTGCGTCAGCTTTTGACAACAGCCGGCTATGACGAGGCGATCACGGCCAGTGTCGTGCCACTGAGCTGGGCCAAGGCCTTTTCCCCTTGGAACCACAACACGCCACTTCAAACCAGTACCCCCATGCTGAAAGGAGCGGATACGCTTCGAAAAAGCTTGGTCCCAAGCATCCTGGAAGCTCGTCGCGCAAACGAGTCGGTCGCGAATCCCGTGATCGAGCTGTTCGAAATGGCAAACGTCTATTTGCCCGATGAAGGCGCACTACCGCACGAGCAATGGACGTTGGGCATCACCAGTGGCGGTGACTTCCATGGAATCAAGGGGGTTGTTGAGGGTTTGCTCCAGATGGTCTTCGCAACGCGGCCCCTGGCTATCCGCCCCAGTCAAATCAGTCTACTCGATACGAATCGCCAGTGTGAACTGATGCTGGGCGATCGAGTGCTCGGGTACCTAGGAGACGTATCGGCGAAAGGACTTAAACAATTTGGCCTTCGCCGCCCCACCTCGATCGCGGAACTGAGTTTAGATGTATTGGCGGCCGCAGCAGACCTCATTCGGCAGCATCGACCGTTGAGCGACTATCCGGCCATTTCCCGAGACTTGAATCTAGTCGTCGACGAACCACTTCGGTGGCTGGATCTGGAAACAACTGTTCGCCAAGCAGCCGGACCGTTGCTCGAGAGCCTCCAGTTTCAGGAAGTCTATCGCGATCGTAAGAAAGATGGTCCGGGCAAGAAGCGGCTCTTCTTCTCGATTTCGCTTCGTTCGGCCGAGCGCACTCTGACAAACGAAGAAGCCGATCACGTACGGCAAACGGTCGTCGATGCGTGTGCCCGGCAGCATCAGGCCGTTTTGCTCGGCTAACGGCCCTTGGGGAAACGCTGTCGACCAGGAAGACGTGCCGGTGGCGACGCGACACCATATCATCCCACACGGTGTAACAGATCAACGCCAAAAACGTGGCAAGCGAAGCGCCCCTGCGCCACGCTGCTGCCAAACAGACAACGCATGAAAGGCCGATAGCCGAGTTTCATGCAAATGCCGGCCCCCAATGCATGGCGAACCGACGTAGGGTCCGGCGTGGACAGATCAAGTGCACCCGTTGGAGGGTGGTTCCACTTACTCGCGATTGGCCTGATAAAGCAGATCATCCGAGACGGTTTGATCGACAATGCGACCGTACTCGTCCAGGCTGCGCCGCTGGCCATAGGTGTGCCATGGGCTAACCTCTTCCAGCTCGGGCATGACTTCCACCAACTGCTCGGCCAACATCTGAGCCATCCGCTCGATAGCCGGTGACTTGGTCCGCTCGCGAATAGCGGCCACGGTCTTCATCACGCGAACCAATCGAGCCCGCTCCATAATCGGTCGTGACAGCCCGGTCTCAGGCTCAGCAAGCAGCTCCGTCAGCGGCACATCCAACGCCTTCTGCCATTTGTGGAGGTCGCTTAGCCGAAGATCCGTCGTCTCCTGCTCTTGCAAACGAAGGTGCCGCACATCGACACCCGTGTGCCGGGCAGCCGAGCGAAGCGAAACGCCCTGCTGGAGCCGCACCGTACGGATGCGGTGCATCTGCGGACCATTCGTGGGGGTCTCGCGAGCCTCTCGGGGTGCTGTCGGAACAACGTCCGTCGGCACTGCCGTGTAATCAACTATTGCCATTGCTCTCTTCTCTCTCGTTCTCGATGAATCCAGGCGTGTTCCGTTGCCTGCCTCGGGGCGTGGAACAATACTAAAAAGTGCACCAATTAGACGCGCGATCGACGCGTTTAGTTCCCGGAATCTAGCGATTATTCCGGATTTTCACTTAAGTTCAGCCTGCAAAGAGTTGCGGCGGAAGACGCGGCCTCCGGGAAAACCATTGAAAAAGGGAACCGATGACAGTGATCTGAAGCTGGGCCAAGGGGAAAGCGCAGCTCCTGCCGAGCCGGCGAAAAGTGTCGACGCTGGTTAACGTTACGGCTCAGCCGGAGCTTCGCCCTCCCGTGTGGTGGAGCACGTTGCGATGAGGGCCGGAACCGATCATACGTAGCTGTTCGGCTGAATGCCCCTGCGGTCCCGCGTCTCTCGACTCCAATGGGCTCGCTGCGTGTGACCTGCGCGCATGCTCAGCCCGCAAACCGGTATGACCATAGAGTGTCATGCAGACCTCATGCAGACCATCCGATCGCTGCAACGCGGACGCTCGCCGAAATGCGGCATAGCACATCAGGCCCTGGATCGGTCATCTTGGCGAGAGAGTCGCCGGCGAGTCGCAGTCCTGTCGTCCGGTGTGCGGTGATCAGCAGGCGGTGCCAAGAACGAACTTGAGAACGACCAATACCAGACGCCACGTCGTGTGGACGATCATCAAACACGCCAATCCAATCAGCATCGCATATCCCTACCGTGGTATCATCGATCGTCAATCCAAGAGTCGGAGATTTGCAATCCGATCGCAACAGGGCCAATCGAAGCACGGCCGATGGATTGCGAACGTTCTTTCTATTGATCAACTCTTGGCTCTTGAGTCGTTTTGGCTGGCGTTTCGGGCGTTTCGCCATTGCCCAGTGGCAAGTGACTCTGGGGCGTCATCCGGCAGACTCGCACGGAATGCTGCCGTCTGTTGGAATCGTCGAGTTGCTCGACGGCCTGGCGCCGGATCATCTGAATACCACCTTGGTTGCTGTCCGTTGACGATGAATACAGCTGATCCGCCCAGCTGACCAGTCGGTCGAGCAGTTCGGGGCTAAGTGGTCGCGGGGCCCCATCGGCTCGCGCCATAACAAGCTGCGGGTCATGGCGCATCGTCCACAACCGGCGGATCTCAATACCGCGGATAGGTGAGTCTTCCTCTTGAACCATCACAACCTCGCCATCCGTGTGCGTCATCCCGGTTCGGATTGCGGCCGCCGTTCCCAACCGGTCGCTATGGCGAGCCACGCGCAGTTGGGGATAATGCCGGGCAAGTTCAACGGCGATTTCTTCCGTTTGATCTGTCGAGCCATCGTCGACGACCAGAATCTCGAACTGCGAGGTGAGATCGGACAGTAAATCCAGCAAATCAGCAATCCGATCTGCCAGAATCGATTCCGCATTGTGTACAGGCAGTACGATGCTTAATGACGGAGCCACGGGGTCACCTGTATTGCGTTGGAGGTGTCTTGGCCAAGGCAGCGGTGTTGTCTGGGCACACCGGTGTACAATCGCGTCAGCGGACGAAGCAGGCACGGCAAGCCGTTTTCCGTTCGTTTTCATCGGCTCACTGCAGCTGTGTACTCTACTGACGCGGCCCGAATATACTGTTGTGCACTTGATCCGTACCGCAACGATTGTGGCGAGTGGACGGGCCGGTAGTGGCTTGAAAGAACGGTTGTATCATATTTGCCATGTCTGGCGATTCCAGCTCATAATGGGTATTCTCGTCTGGGCGCCCGCCGGTATTGCTATTGGCGCATTGTGTCTTTCTGTCAGTAAATCTGCTTAAGCGTCATTAACCTCTCTGCCGCATCAAGTTAGTTTGTTCCATGAGCTACGAATCGAAATTGCTGGAATTGGCCCTTCAACTGCCACCCGCGCCCAAGCCGATGGGTGTCTACAAACCGATTGTAATCGTCGGAAACATGGCTTATGTATCGGGACATGTCCCCTTGCTGTCGGACGGGACCACATTGCAAGGGCGCGTCGGTCAGGACATGGACCAACAGGCCGGTTACCAAGCGGCTCGCCAAACAGGTCTGGCGATTCTGGCCACATTGCGCAACGCACTTGGCACGCTCGACCGCGTGCAACGTGTCGTGAAGTTGTTTGGGATGGTCAATTGCATACCCAAGTTCGACCAACAGCCGGCGGTCATCAACGGGTGTAGCGAGCTGTTTGCGGACGTGTTTGGTCCAGACAACGGTGTTGGCGCTCGCAGCGCGATCGGAACGGTGGCACTGCCCGGGAACATCCCCGTTGAAATCGAAGCAATTTTCGAGATTCGCGCATCGGACTCAACGAGAACCTAACCCCGGACGAGCCGGAACCATTAAGAAGTGCATTCCAGAAGCCGCCTGCTTCAGCAGGCGGAGCAGTCACACAGTGAACCTAACTGCGAACCACCACCCCACACCGCGTTCCAAAAAGAAGCCGCCTGCTTTAGCTGGCAGAGCAGTCACACAGTGAACCTAACTGCGAACCACCACCCCACACCGCGTTCCGAAAAGAAGCCGCCTGCTTCAGCGGGCGGAGCAGTCACACAGTGAACCTAA
>JAJSAJ010000480.1 GCA_024274855.1 Planctomycetota bacterium
ACGCGTCGAGGGCGATAGTGGTCTGACAGCAACAGGGCAGGTCCTCGGAACACCCAGTTACATGCCGCCGGAACAGGCAGCCGCCAAACGAGGCGACATCGGCCCGGCCAGTGACGTCTATTCCTTGGGCGCGATCTTGTATGAGTTGTTGGCCGGAAGGCCGCCATTTCAGGCGGCGTCGCCGTTGGACACGATCATGCAGGTACGGGAACGCGAACCGATTTCGCCAAGGGAACTGAATCCAAGCGTACCGAAGGACTTGGAAACGATCTGTTTGAAGTGCCTGCGGAAGGAGCCGCGGCGGCGGTATCAAACGTCCGATGACCTGGCGGATGATCTGGGCCGGTACTTGAATCATCAGCCGATTGAAGCGCGGCCGATCGGCTTCGTCGAGAAAACACTCAAATGGGGCCGTCGACGCCCCGCAATCGCAGCCTTGATCGTCGTGGCGTTCCTCGGTTTTGTCGGCGTCATGTGGCAATGGCAGCGGGCGGAACGGTTGTTCGTCGAATCGGATCGGCAATGGCATCGGGCCGAACGGTTGTTCGTCGAATCGGATCAGCAACGGCATCGAGCCGAACGGTTGCTGGTCGAGTCGCGAGGCCGCCTTTACGCAAACCGGGTCGCCTTGGCTGAACGCGAATGGCGATCAAGTCAGGTGGGTCGCGCCGAGGTGATTTTGGATGAGTGCGCGGTCGAGCAGCGTGACTGGGAATGGCGATATCTGAAACGGCTTTGCCATGCGGAACTCCTTGAGATTCCCTGTGCCGCGTCCGTCTATGCTTTGGCGTTCAGCCCAGACGGTCGGTTTCTCGCCGTGCCCGATCTGTTGAAAGGTCGCCGGAGCGATCCCCGCCACGCGATCAACATTGTCGATGCCTGGACTGGCGAGCGAGTGACCCAGCTTGTCGGTCACGACGAATTCATCCGTGCGGTTGCGTACAGCCCCGACGGCAAGTGGCTGGCGTCCGCGAGCGGGTACATGCCACGAAAGAAAGGCAATGTCAAGCTGTGGGACGTTACGTCCGGGAAATGCTTGAGGACGTTTGGCGAACACGGCAATGCTGTCGGCGTCGTGGCGTTTCACCCCAATGGTCAGCAAATCGCCTCGGTTGATCGTGGCGGCGTCATCAGGATTTGGCAAGCCTCGACGGGCGAAGAAGTGGCGTCGTTTGGACAGAAGTCTGACGAACAACTATCCTACCTGTGGGAACTTGCCTTTGACCATGACGGCCGTCGTTTCGCAGCAGCAAACTTTTGGGACAACCAAGTGCGGGTGTGGGACACGTCCAGCGGAGAACAGATTATCGGCCTCAAGGTCCGCGACCACGTCTACGGCGTTGCATTCAGCCCCAATGGCAAGCACATTGCCGCGGGAGACTACCAGAACACCGTTACGCTCTGGGATGCCGACACGGGTTCCGTGCAACATACCTTCTACGAAGCGGGTCGCAAGGTGGCGTTCAGTCCCGATGGCAAGTTTCTCGCCACTGCCGACGCATTGAGTTCGACACCGGCCAAGTCGATCAAGATTTGGGACACACACAACGGACGACTGGTTCGGACCATCCCAGGGGCGTTTAACTGCTTGGCCTTCAGTTCCGACAGCCAGCGGATCGCCTCTGCCAGCAATGGCTTTACGGTGAAGATATGGGGCGTGGCGGATGATCCGGAAGCGGCGCAATTGCCAGTGAAAGGGGAGTTTGGTCTGCACCGTCTGGTCTTCCGTCCCGATGGAAGTCAAATCGTCGTCGCTGACGACAGCACATATTTCACCGAGCGTACCGAATTCGGCACTCACAGATTCAATCGAAAGACCATCACGCAATGGAACACCCAAACGCAGGAAAAGATCCGCCACATTCTGATTGACGACGATCTTCCCATCCGTGACATGGCATGGCGTCCCGGCACACAGCAGTTCGTGACTGTCCAAAGCTTGAACGGAGGATTGTCCGACCCTCCCTGCAAAGTGACCATGTGGGACGCGTCGCGCGGCGAAGCGGTTTTGACGCTTGAACGTCCTGCGACGGACCGGCTGTGGAGCCTGGCGATCAGCCCGGACGGGGAGCGACTGGCGTTCGGCGGCCGTGGCGACGAGACGGTCGAAGTCGTCAGCGCGAGCACGGGTGAACGAATCATGACGATTCCAACTCGTGGCATAAATGTGGCCTTCAGCCCGGACGGAAACACGATTGCCACGGCCAGCGGCTCGTTCTTAGAAGGCATGGGACAAGTGAAACTCTTTGACGGAACGAGCGGACGGCAGATTCGGACCCTGCGTGTGAAGCCGCTCAACGGCGTCCCCATCAACAACGTGGCATTCAGCCCCGACGGCCGATATTTGGCCGCCGCATGTGCGAACTCGTTGGCCGGCATGAGTGCGGTGATGATTTGGGAGATATCCAGTGGCAAGGAGCGGGCAACGCTTCAAGGACACGCCGATCAAGTCACCTGCCTGGCATTCAGCCCGGACGGCCGCCGCCTGGTTTCAGGCAGCAGGGA
>JAJSAJ010000481.1 GCA_024274855.1 Planctomycetota bacterium
CATGGGCTCGTCCCATGGGTGAATCAGTCTCGCAGCTAAGGAGGATCGCCGCCCGAACGCCCCCCAGTAAACGCGACAATAATTGATTCGCCGGCCCTTATTCCCAACCAGAACATCGGAGGATAACAATGAAACACTGTTTCTCTCTCGTGCTGTTGACGTGGTGTGTCCTGATCGGTACTGCGCTTGGCCAGTCTGCCCTAAGACATGTGGATGTTTACACATCCGGCACCGATGGCTATCGGGGCTATCGGATTCCGGCGATCGAGACGGCTCCGGACGGGACGCTGTTGGCCTTTGCTGAGGCGCGCAAATATAACTTGAGCGACCCGGGCGGGAAGGGGCAGGAAATTGATCTCGTGTTGAAGCGAAGCACCGATGGCGGCGCCACATGGTCGCCGATGGAGGTCATCGAGCACTCTGGAGATTACTGGTCGTCTTCCAACCCGGCAACGGTCGTTGATCGCCGGCACGGGCGCGTGTGGGTTTTCTATCTGCGTTGCAAGCCGGGGCGGAGCACAAACGCAGCTCGCCCCGGTACCGACGACGTCGCCAACCTCGCTCGATACAGTGATGACAACGGCATGACATGGTCCGATTCGATCGATCAAACGAGCGTCGCTCGTGACATGGCGGACAAACAGTGGCGAATCAGTGTGCCGGGACCGGGCGGAAGTATTCAGACACGCAGTGGACGCCTGCTTGTTCCGATGTGGAAGTTCGCCCCATGGCGGGACTTTGCCATCTATAGTGACGACTATGGCAAGACTTGGCGGCGCGGAGCGACCGTGCCTGGTAAACAGGGTGGCGATGAAGATCAACTGATGGAACTTGCCAACGGAGACATTCTGTTGGATATGCGGCAACAGAGCGGGCCGCATCGCTGGATGGCGACTAGCAGCGATGGTGGGCAAAACTGGTCCGAGCCGCATCCCGGAATGGCTCTCACGCGAGTCTGCTGTGCCATCGAACGTCTTACACTTGAATCGGCTGGTGATGATCACAACCGGATCATCTGGACCGGACCAAAAGGCCCGGGACGGGCTAACCTGGTGGCACGCATCAGTTATGATGAGGGCCGGACGTTCAGCAATGAACGGCCCATTGCCAACCAGCCGGCGGCCTATTCCGATCTGGCCATTTTGAAGGACAAATCGGTCGGCGTTCTTTGGGAACGAGGCAACTATCGCTTTATCACGTTCACGCGACTTACGCTCAGTTATCTCGAGCCGAAATAGCAAACGCGAAGGTGGACAACGCCGAATGCGATGTCCACCGCAAGTTCGAGGTGTTGAAATCCCAAAGCCCGGCCTCGCAGCGGCTCTTTCTGTCCCCTTGCCCCCCCGCGTCAACGTGTGATTTGGGGACTGGAACTGCAACGCAAATCCCCCAAGATAATTGATGCCTACGTTCTGGCTGTCGCCCAACTTGTGCAATTTCTTGGAGTGACTGTCAATAGTTCCAATGATAGGGAACCGGTCTTCCTGCCGCGCGGTCTTGCATCATTTACTTGTGGATGCGGTAGCCCCACTGTTGGACTGTGTTACCATGGTCGTCCAACAGGCGAATCGACTGAAATTCCATTTGGCCTCGTGACTGAGCCGGATCGATACGAATGGCAACGATTGGTTTGCCGGCTGAGAAGGCGACGCGATAGGAATGAAAGTCGCCGTCATGCACAGGCTGAAACATCACACTGCGCTGTCGAAAGAACGCCGGGACGACTCCTTTTTCATGCCAGAATACTTGCCCGGCCCCCTGAGCTGTCGACTTCATGCGAAACTCGAGCGTCAACGAGCCTGAAACAGCGGGCTTGTCGACGTCCAGTTTGAAAAACGGATCTTTGCCGGTGGATGTGACATGAATCGTGCCGGCTGCCAGTGCCATTTTGCAGTCATGGATCGCGGTCAGACCAATCTTGCTCAGAGCGGCACTTGCCGGGTCGTAGTTCGGGTTGGGCAACGGGATCACGGCTTTTGTGTCGAGCAGGAACGCGTCGATCAATTTATCCAGGTGTCGCACCTTGTCGGGGTACTTTGCCGCGACGTTGTGCCGCTCGCCAATATCTTCGTTCAGGTTGTACAGTTCATATCGGTGTTTTCCCGCGTCACCATCATGGAATATGCGGATCAGCTTCCAGTCTCCTTCGCGAGTCCAGACCGACGGTGGCAGCCACTCGGGAACTTTGGGATTATGGGGAAAGAACGTGAAAATAGCTTTGCGCGACAGACGTTGTCCATGGAGTGCGGGGACGATGCTGATCCCGTCAAATGTCTGCCCAGCTTTCGGTTGGAGGTGCAGCATGTCGAGAATGGTCGGATAGAAGTCCGTGCTTTGGATGATAGCGTCCGAGCGAGTGTTGGGCTTGGTCACGCCGGGCCATGACACGATGCATGGCACACGCGTTCCTCCTTCGTACATGGTTGCTTTACCGCCTCGCAACGGGGCGTTGCTGGTCGGCGTTGTGCCGTCGA
>JAJSAJ010000482.1 GCA_024274855.1 Planctomycetota bacterium
CGGACGCCAGAAAACACGGCACTTGCCTAACGCCACCACAAGGAATCAAGCAACCTGGGTAACACCACGCGGGCTATCTTCCGTCGCGCGTCAGCGACGGACGTGGGCGTCCATCGGACAAGGTCCCAGACTCGCTTCTTTATGGGGCTCACATGGGCGGGTATGTTGCCGCGTCTGTTGGATCAATAGATCCACGCGTACCCGAATCTGGCGGTGATTCCGGTTCCCAACACGCCCGATCCATGGACCAGATAGGGTTGATCCAGCAAGTTTTCGACGCTCAAGCTCAGACGGTGCTGGTCGGAATTGCCGAAAGCACGGCCGAGCCTTATGTTCCATGTGGCAAACCCGGGTGTCCCTCCGATTGGGATTCGCTCGTCCGTGACATCACGCACCGTATCGAGGCGATCTTGCCGATCGGACATCCACGTATAGACGGCGAAGTAGCTGTGATGAATGGGGTCGCGGTATCGTAGGCCCAAGATTCCCTGAGCTGGCGGAATGCGGCTCAGGGGAGCGCCGGTCACTCGGTTTTCCCCGAAGGTGTACCAGAAGTTCCCGTAAACTGCCCACTGACAAGTCAGAAGGTAATCGCCATTGAACTCCACGCCCTGGACGAACGAGTCCTGATTGGCCGATGCGAAAGTATTTGGAGCGGCGGTAATCGAGACAATGTTGTCTTGGATGTCGGTCCAAAACACGAATGTCTGAGTACGAAGGCGATCGAAGTCGGTCTTCACACCGAGTTCGTAGTTGATTGAGTGCTCGGGTGTTAAGCCGAGGCTCGGCAAGCTTTGTCCCTGTTGCAGAACGTTTGGATTATTGGCCATCAAGTCATCGAGGTTTGGTGCTCGAAATCCTTCGGAAATCGATCCCACGAGGTTCACGGATCGAGTCAGCTCGTAAACGAGCCCCACGTGGCCGATCCAATCGCTATAGGATGGGTTTATTGAGACCGGGGTGTTCATCACGCTGGGCGTGCCGGCTGTCTCGATGGACTCGAATCGCACACCGGCCGTGGCATTAAGGCGATTGGTCAACGGAATGTCTGAATTCAGAAACCACCCGGCTCGCCGATACCACGCGTCGTCAGGGACAATTGGACCGCTAGCCGTTCCTCCGAAAGGAGAATTGACGTCGTCATAATACCAGTCGAAGCCGGTTGTCCACTTACCGAAAGGGCCGAGGTCTTTTGAGGCGACGGCCTGCAGGCCGGTTGTTTGGACGTCGGTCTCCTGGAACCGTGTTGTTGGGATGCCGCGTGTTTGAACTTCGCGCTGGCGGTGATATGACGCGGTGAACGTCAATGCGTCAAACGTTCCAGCCAACGGATCAAGCGTTTGATAGCGAATGTACGCAAGATCGCGTTGCTGCGGATCGAAAAAGCGAGCACCGCCCAGTGTGTTGCTGTTGTTGCGGTCGAGGGGGTAGCCCGGGAACCGATCACTGCGAGGTAGATCCTGTTGCTCGAAATGTTGGACCGAAACCGTCAACATCTGGTTCTTATCCAGCATATAGTTGAACTTCAGGTCACCCGCATACTGTTGATAATTTGTTCCTGGCTGGCGCGAGAAATCACCGAATCCCGTGTCTAGGTCGCGGACGTTCAAGAAACTTCCACCGCCGAACACGCCCACGCGGCCAACCCATCCCTCGACATTCATGCGACTGTAGGGCGACGAGTTGGACGTATTATAGTATTGCGTGAATTCGCGGGTGAAATAGTCGCCGTGCATGGCTGCCCAATGCGAGTTGGCACCGCGTGTAACGACGTTGATCGTGCCACCGATTGCGTCGGAGCCCCACAGGACCGATCCCTGCCCTCGAAGCACTTCAATGTGGTCGACCATTCCAGGATCGATGGTGTTGAAATACTGGTTTGGACCGCGGCGTGTTATCGAGTTGTTAAGCCGAATTCCATCCACAAGGATCAGGATTTGCTGGCCGGTCAGGCCGCGGATATAAGGGGACGCTTGTCCGGCCGCCGTGCTTTGAAGCAAGACGCCAACTTCGTTTTGCAACGCGTGGAACATATCCGGGGCTTGTCGTTCCTGGATTTCCTCGCGCGATCGGATCGAAGCGGCCGCGGGCGTTTCAAACAATGACTGCTTGCTGCGCAGAATGCCGGTGGTTGCACCGAACGGTCCGGGTTGGCCGAGTTGCGAATCGGAAAGGCCGGGAAAGCCAGAGGAAGGCGAGCCGCCCATTGACGTTGCCGGCGGGGCCGTTTCGATTTGGCGCACGTTCGGCTCCTCGGGCGGCCGAACTTCAACTGGAGGTAATGTCCCCTCCGGTTGATCATCTTGTGAACGGGTGTCAGCCACGTGAGCGTGTGTGCCGGGCTGGGCGTCCTGAGCGCTGAGCCGGCCCCCGAAAAGAACGAGAGCACCGATGGTGTACGCGAGAAGCAGATTCCTGGTCATCCGAGTACTTTCAATTCATGGAACCAGTCTCACGATCGTGGCGGCGGGGCTAGACCGCGAGACTCGTTCGTTCTTTTGTCTTTCGCTCTAGTCGGGTCATGAGGATCAGTAGCTTTGTTCGGATTACGTGGCCCGTTACACTCGCTCTGTCTTGCCTAGATTATATGCCGGGAGGGCGAAGGTCCTGCTGAGCCGGAACGTCAACCAGTGTCGACACTTCTGACCGGCTCGGCAGGAGCCTCGCCATCCGGTTGGCCCAGCTAGCGATCACCGCCGGCGGTTTATGTGACACAGACGTCGGTTGAATCGACGGTGGAGAGGAGTGGCAGAGCGATTCGGTGGATCAATCTTGCGAGATATCGTATTGGTCCAGTTTTTTTCGCAAGGTGGTACGATGGAGTCCAAGGCGACGAGCGGCAGCTGTGCATTGGCCCTGATACTTTGCAATAGCGGCGGAAAATAAGGGCTGCTCAACCAGACGTATCAGTTATTCATAGATGGCATCGGTCGGTGAGTCGGCCGACAGTTTCTCCTCGGCCCACCGGCGAATGAGCGAGACGATCGATTCTTCAATCGGTTGTTCCAGCTCGACCAGGTCTAGCGGTGATGCGGCGGCGGGTTGAGGTAGGTGCTCGGTTTCGATCGTTCCACCACGCGATACGATCACTGCATGCTCAATCGCGTTGCGCAATTCTCGGACATTGCCATACCATGTCCTGCATTCGAGTTCTTGCAACGCGGCGGCTGAAAACACGGGAGGCGACTTATCGCCGGCCACGGTTCCGCTGAGGAAGTGATTGGCTAACTCCCGGATGTCTTCGCGTCGGTCTCGAAGCGGGGGGATATCGATTCTGAATGCAGCCAGTCGAAAGAAGAGGTCGTGTCGAAACGATCCGTCCTTGACCTTGCGAAGAAGGTCCTGATGCGTGGCCGAGACGACGCGGAAGTTTGTTTGAATTGCCTGGCCGGAACCGACCGGGGCAACCTCGCCGTGTTCCAGCGCTCGGAGCAGTTTGACTTGTGTCGCACGCGGGATGTCGGCGACTTCATCCAGGAATAAAGTGCCTCCATCCGCTTGGACTAGAAGGCCAACGCGGTCTTGATCGGCACCCGTGAACGCACCGCGTACATGACCGAATAACTCACTTTCGGCCAATGAGGAACTCAACGAAGCTACGTTGATAGCCACGAAAGGACCGCTTGACCGGTCGCTGTATTGGTGGAGTGCGCGAGCCGCAAGTTCCTTTCCGGTCCCACTCTCGCCGCATAACAGCACACTCGCATCCGACACGGCTGCGAGGGCGATATGTTTGAAGACTTCTTGCAAGGCAGCCGAATTGCCGACGAGCCCACCGACACTGTTTCGCCTGGGGGTCGCGCCGGTCGGCGTTTGTGTGCTTCTCAACGCGCGTGCCAGTGCCCGTTCAACCGTCTCCAGGTCAAACGGCTTGATGATGTATTCGAAGGCACTTTGGCGGACCGCTTGAACGGCCGTCTTCAAGTCGCCGTAGGCCGTGATCACGATGATCGGTACTGGGCCGATACGTTTGCGGAACTCATCAATGGCCGTCAGTCCGTCCATGCCCGGCAACCGTACGTCGAGCACAATAACATCCGGCTTGTTTGTTTCGAGTGTCTCCAACGCTTGTTCGGCGGATGAAGCGGTCACGACCTCGTGGCCAAGGCTCTTGCCCAACTCGTGAAGTCCCCAGCAAATGCTCTGTTCGTCATCGACAACCAGCAGTCTTGACACGTCCTTCTCCTCGTGTTTTACATGCGCGTTCACAGGCGGCCGGGGCGCCGCCCAACTCCGAGGCCGGGGCTCCCACTGGTCGCTCAGGCTTGTCAAACCGCTTAACGATCCTTGCGTTTAGTAATCCAGCACCCATGGACCACACGGAGCCTAGTGGTGTTGGGACTACGGAGTCCCCCGTGTTTCGGCATTCTGAACAGTGCTTTCTGTGTGTTCGGTGTACTCGGTAGTCTCTTCTCCGGAGTCATTGTACCAAGGAAGGCACGGACCATACGGAACGGACGCGAGAGGCTAGATGCCCTGTTGCGGCACCTCTGCCTTATGTGCGTTTTCGGCCATCGGCCGAGTTGGGGAGCTCCAGAACAAAACACGTCTGCCCGTCGCGACGGTACCAGCGAAGCTTGCCGCCGTGGGCGGCTGCCACGCCGCTTGCGACAGTGAGCCCCAAGCCCGTGCCATCAGGCTTTTCTGTCACGAAGGGCTCGAACAAGCTCGCCTGTACATTGGTTGCGGGGCCGGGCCCCGTGTCGCGGATCTCGAATTCAACCCGCCCACCAACGTGACGCAAGGACATAACTACTTTCTGAGCGAGTGGTTTCGAGCTGTGATCCGGATGACCATGTGGCTCGGTCGCGTTAGCCTTGGCGAAATCGCTGGGGGCAACCTGATGGAATTGCGACGCCGCTTCAATGGCATTGAGCAGCAAATTGACGAACAGCTGCTCCAATCCATCGGAATCTCCGGAAACCGTGATCGGATTGCTGGGGGCGTTCCACCGAAGTTCCACGCCGACATGTCCGGCAGTGGGACGCACCAATGAGATTACGTTCTCAATGACGGTATTCAGCTCGACCGTTGTATGTGGCCTTGTTTCCGTACGCCCCAATGCGAGGAAACGCTGCAAGTACTTTTCCATCAGTTCGAGCTGCCGTTTCGCTACGTCCAGACTATCCACATTTCCCTTGAGCGGGCATTCTCGGTCATGCAGTTCCACGGCCAGCCGGCAACCGGTCACGGAGTTGCGAATTTGGTGCGCAATGCCTCCACCGAGTTGCCCCAGGGTTCGAAGCTGCTCACTGCGGCGAATCTCGGATTCGTAATGGGCCAGCATTGTTGCCATGCGATTAATCGACTTGCTCAAGTCGGCGATCTCGTCGTTGCGCGACGGTACTGGGACCGAGCGAAAGTCTCCTTCTGCAATCCGGTCCACCTGGCTTTGCAGACGCCGAAGAGGGCGAGCCACACGGGACGCGA
>JAJSAJ010000483.1 GCA_024274855.1 Planctomycetota bacterium
ACAACCTACAGCACGCCGCATCCCACCCTGTCCGTCATTCCGCAGTGCCCCAGCTAACCCACCCTGCTTTGGTTGTGGGTGCAGGCCGCATCAGGGCAAGTCTCTCAAGAACGAACTCAGATCCTCTCCATCTTCGGGATGAGAATCTGTTGGCGAGCGGCTGGGCAGTCCGGTTGTCTCTCGGTCGATCACCGGAGGCGGAGTGTCCTGAACGGGCTTAGAAATCGTCGGCCCTTGGGACCCGGAATCCTCTTGCGGCGATTCGGTCGCCTTGCCCAGTGTGGACGGCTCCTCATCCTCACGGCGAGCCGCATCATGCGACGCGGTATCCTCGGCATCGATACCGTCTTCGCCATAAACGACGCGAAACGTAACGGTCCCAATAGTCAGCAACTCGCCAGAAGGCAATTCAGCCTCGCTAATCCGCTCGTTCGCAACAAACGTCCCGTTTAGAGACCCGAGATCTCGGGCCATCACCTGGCCATTCTCCTCGTACAATTCGCAATGTTTGCGGCTGACTAACGGATGCGGAAGTCGAAGCTTGGCATTACGTCCCCTGCCGATGATTGTCGGCAGCCGCACTTTGATTTCCGCAGCCTTCGCGTTTTCACCGACGATTACCAGTTTTACTCTCATGGTATGGTCTCGCCATGTGTGTGCACGATCGTTTCCTCACCATCGTTACGCCAGGTACCCATCGTTACGCCGCCCACGTTGTGGACGCAAGGGGGGACAGTGTCATCCATCGATCACGGCACTTTTAGTCTACCGTTGAAGGCTGCGGTTCGCAACGCAATTCCGGGCTGAACAAGGCGGATTGGAGAGTCCCTCAGGCTGCTGACCGTTGTCCTGTCGGGTCGCGGAGGGGCCTCCATTCAACTATACATAGCGTTGCATTCAACTATCCGTCGCATTATGGGAACTGATCGATTGTCGACGACCGGATATTAGGGGGGGGACGATGGAAAAACGCGAGTTACATGACGGGCGCAAAGACAATCTCGTGCCATTGGAAAGCTTGTCACTTGACGAAATCAGTTCGTCCGCCGATTTGCTGCGAGCGATGGCGAAAACGGCGTTTGGCGGCCGCCAACTCGGCAAAGCATTCGATGTGCTGATGGAGATGTTCCACTGTTGCGAGTGCCGGGTTGTCTTGACAGTCTCCGGAGCCATGACAGTGGCAAAACAGGGACGCATGATCTGCGATATGATCGATCGACAGCTTGTCGACGCCGTCGTTGCCACGGGAGCCGTCATCGCACATGGCCTGACAGAATCGATCGGATTGGTCCACTACGTTCACGACGAAACGAATCCCGACACGCAACTGTTTGAAAAAGGCTATAACCGGATTTACGACACACTCGAGATGGAAGATAATTTGAACGATGTTGAACGTCTTGTGCGCATGGTACTGGACGAAGATCAACCTGAAGGTGGCACCTGGTCTTCCGCTCGGTTATGCCGCGCGTTGGGCAAGAGGTTGAGTGAAAAGGACGAGGGGCCGGGTATTCTGCGATCAGCCTTTCAACAGAACATTCCGGTTTTCATACCAGCACTGACGGACAGTGAAGTCGGGCTCGATTTCGCAACCTGGGCAATGCGCTGCCAACTGGATCAATCCGTTGCGGAAGGAACCAATCCGGATGCGGACACGCTTTTTCACGCAGTCCCTCCATTCAACCCGTTTATCGATCTGCAAGAATACGCATGTTTCGCTGCCCAAGCCAAACAACTCGGGATCTTCACGATCGGTGGTGGTGTCCCAAGAAACTGGGCACAACAAGTCGCGCCCTATTTTGACATCATTCGCGCCCGTCTTGGCATTGACGTGAACAGTCCCCGCTTTCGATATGGTGTGCGTATCTGTCCCGAACCGGCATACTGGGGCGGGCTGTCTGGATGCACCTACTCAGAAGGGGTCAGCTGGGGCAAGTTCACTCCCGAATCGGATGGTGGCCGTTATGCCGAAGTTCATGCCGATGCAACCATTGTGTGGCCTTTACTGATGAAGGCTGTTTTTGAGGAACTGGAACGAGAATAGGCGTCTGGAGCCGTAGCCGTTCACGCCGCTGGGGTCTGACGCAATTTTCGGCGGAGACAGCGTTTCTTTACACGAACGCATTTTGTCGCCGAAAATGGGTCTGACGCCTTGGAAGCGAACCGGCGGCCTACATTCCGTGAGCGGTTACCTGGAGCCGGCCACGAGACGCCCGCCTTTCTCGACATATTGGCGACAAACGCCGACAGATCGGAGCGTGGAGAAGTCCAAGCAGCCTTGATCGCAAGATGGTCCGGTTGGGGCCCGCTTGCCGAGCGGGACTTGGCGTAATCCAAGCCGCTGCAAGATGGCTGGAACTGCAGGCGGGACCTGTTTGCCTGCTGCTGGACCGGCTTACGGGCAAGACCGGGCCGGAATATAGGAGGAGAAGGGAGAAGGAACAGCCAACGCGACCGTTCACGGCGAGAGTGCGTGGAGCGGCACTTGTCATTTTTCAGTAACTGTTTAGCCGTCTGCAGTTGGATTTGCATTTCGCTGCTGTTTTTTCGGCTGATCGACCCCAACGGCCTTGTGCCGTTGGTGAGCGAGTCTATTGAGCTAAGGCCGGCATGTCACTCCAAAGCCCCGCTCCCTCCCCGCCGCCAAAGGCGGCGGGGAGGGAGCGGGGTGGGGGCATTCCACCACATCGCGCTAGCTCACGAAACTTGTTCACCCATGGGACAAGCCCATGGGGGTCCCTTGAGAACCGTTCTCCTCCATTTGGCTAAAGTGTTACATTTTTCATTTGGCGCTGGAAAGAGTATGACCCCGCTGCGTGGCCTCGCTCGATGATAAATGAGTAATGTCAAATGACTAATGATAAATCGGTGAAAACCCCGTGAACGACTATGATCCAACAAGGAGCGTCGAACGGAAGAAGGAAGAACGGAGCGGCCCTACGACGCTGGGAGGGAAATAGGCGCGAAGTTGCTTGGCGGCTCCGCCGCCCGGAGATACTAACATGACTGGTCTCGACATAGAGCAAACGCCGGCGGATGCCGGGTTCACCATGCCGGCCGAATGGTCCTTTCACGAAGCCACCTGGTTGGCTTGGCCTCGACGTAAAGATGATTGGCCAAATAAGTTCGAGTGCATGCGATGGGTATTTGCGGAACTGGTACGACGACTCGCGATGTGCGAAGCCGTGGAAATCCTTGTCAGCTCCGCAGCCGAGCGTGCCGAGGCGGATAAGACGCTGGCGGATGCGGGTATTGCAACAGACCGAGTCCATTTCCACGATGTTCGCACCGACCGAAGCTGGATCAGGGACAACGGTCCCGTGTTTCTCAATCGGCCCCATCCCGAGCCTTCGATCGCAATCGCTCGGTTTTCATTCAACTGCTGGGCACGGTTCCCGGATTGGAAACTCGATCAAGCCGTTCCGGCTCGGATCGCCGATATCCTGGGCGTACCGAGATTCGATGTTGTGACCACGGGCAAGGGAGTGGTTCTGGAGGGTGGAAGCATCGATGTTAACGGCCGGGGAACCCTGATCACGACTGAAGAGTGCTTGGTAAGTGGTGGTCCGTACGCGCGCAATCCAGAGCTCACTCGTGAAGACCTCGAGGCGGCATTGGCAGACCATCTTGGTGGACGCAACATTCTGTGGCTCAAGTACGGTCTTGCCGAAGACGACACGCGCGGCCATGTCGACAATGTCTGTCGATTTGTCAGGCCCAATTTGGTGGTCGCGTGTCGGTCGAACGATCGGCGCGACGCGAACTATCGCCGACTGGAGGAAAACTGGGAACGCCTGCAAGGCATGCGACTCGAGGATCACTCGCCCCTTCAACAAATTGCCCTTCCGTTGCCGGACCCCGTTTTTTTTCATGGTGCTCGTTTGCCGGCCAGCTATGCAAACTTCTATATCGCAAATGACTTCGTGCTGGTCCCCACATTCAACGATCCGAAGGATCGAACTGCCCTTGGGGTTCTCGCGGATATTTTCCCGGACCGCACAATTGTCGGAATCCACTCGCTCGACCTTCTGCTGGGCGGAGGCACAATCCACTGCAGCACCCAACAGCAACCGGCAGCCGACAAACACCCTGCTGGCTGAGCAACCGAGTGCTTCAAGAGGAGAACCTGATGAAAACCTATCGTGTCGGAATCATCGGATTTGGCTTCATAGGCAAAGTCCATGCATTCGCCTATCAAACGTTGCCATTCTATTACGAGCCCATCCCTCTAGCCGTGAAGATTCGACACGTTGTCACGCGCCGGCCGGAAACAGCCGAGCGGGCGCGGCAATTGATAAATGCCGAGTTCGCAACAACGGACTACCGTGATGTGACCGAGAATCCAGAAATCGATATTGTCCACATTTGCACACCGAATCATTTACACAAGGACGCATTGATTTCGGCCAT
>JAJSAJ010000484.1 GCA_024274855.1 Planctomycetota bacterium
ATCCCCAACGCTTTCTGCCACGAACCGCCAGTAGGTCAAGTTCTGCTCCCGCGTGCGTCGCCCAGAAGAAACGCTCGTTTTCGTTGACGCCCAATTGCCGAATCACCTGGTGGATGACGAAACCTTCCCAGGAGGCACCAATTCTTGGATGAGATTCGAGGTCGGCAAGCGTTGTCAAACGCAAAAGCGAATGAAGCAAGCCCGTGTCGGAGAAGTACACTTTGGGAGACTTGACCTGGCGTTTCTTCAAATTCTCATGCCACGGCTGAAGCGAATGGATGACGAACGAGGAGGTCAAAACGTCGAGGTAGTGGTTTACGGTCTTGTTGGTCACGCCAAAGGATCGGGCAAACTCCGAGGCGTTCCAAATCTGTCCATGATAGTGGGCCAGCATTGTCCAGAAACGTCGTAATACCGACGACGGGGTGCGAACACCGAGCTGGGGCAAGTCGCGTTCCAGGAACGTCTTGATGAAATCTTGCCGCCACAAGTCGCTGGCTGCGTTCGTTCTTGCGGTGTAGGAGGCAGGAAAACCGCCCCGTAGCCAGAGCTTGGTTTGATTGGCCAGTTTCACTTCAGACAACGAGAGGCCGGGGAGTTCGTAGTAGGAAATTCGACCGGCCAGCGATTCCGACGACTGCTGAAGCATCTCAGGAGAAGCACTTCCGAGTACCAGAAAGCGAGTACGAATAGGGCGGCGGTCGGCCAACACGCGAAGGAATGGGAATAACTCAGGCCGCCGCTGGATTTCGTCCAAAATGACGAGTCCGCGGAGCGGTTCGAGCGCCAACCCGGCGTCACTCAGCCGAGCCACGTCGCGAGCGTCCTCAAGGTCAAAATGCGTCGTGGGCCGTTTGTACTGTTTTGCAACTTGCCCCGCAAGGGTGGTCTTGCCGATTTGGCGAGGGCCAATAATCGCTGCCACCGGGTAGCTTTTGAGAAGCCCCGTCAGTTCACGCAGATGCTTAGGCCGTGGAATCATGATTTAACAATACATTGAAAAATGGGAGGTGACAACCCTGATTTCAAGGTGCACAGTACTGAGGACCGTTGCAGGCACGGATTGTGGCGTCCATCCTTGTCCAAATGGCTTCAATGCCACTCATCAAGGCCAGCAGACTAGCGTGTAATGAGTCGGGTAGTCGTTATACTTGGCTCTAGCCCGGATTATTCAGTAAGGATTCGCCAATCAACAACTGTCGCACTCTTCCGCGTACAGCCCCCCATGGGCTCGCCCTGGCCTGGTTAAAAACCCGAACTTTGGGCAAGTTGGAGTCGTTGGGACGCTGGAGGCTTGTTGCGCGTCGGCATGCGAGGAATGTGCTCGAACAGCGTTCTGCCGCGTGGCAAGCGGTGCGGTGGGACCGAATCGGGAATGCGGAATTCGGAACATGGGGGTCGGCGCACTGAGGCCAGAACCGCACAACATATTGTTACACCTCATGCGGAGAGATATAACCGAATGTTGTGGATGGGGGCTTGAAAAAGGCGGCGTACTTTGGGTGAAGTTGTTTGTCCAATTTCAACTAACCCAAGGAGTACGCCACCACGCGAGGAAGGTACCACAACAAGCGTTGCTTTTCCATCGTTGCCATCTGAGGACGTGTTGACGGGGATCTTACGAGACGGAGCCCAGCGAATGCTGGCTGCGGCAATCGATGCGGAAGTGAGCGATTGGATTGACAACCATGCCCACCTGAAAGACGGGGATGGTCACCGCCAGGTAGGGCGAAATGGCTATCTGCCGGAGCGAAACATCACCACGGGACTTGGGGATGTGCAGGTGCGACAGCCGCGCGTGCATGATCGCCGGCCAGCAGGAGAAAAGGAGAAATTTACCTCGAAGATTTTGCCGCCTTATTTGCGGAAGACGAAGAGCATTGAGGACTTGATTCCCTGGTTGTACCTCAAAGGCATCAGCACGGGAGATTTCCCCGACGCTCTGGCCGCATTGCTGGGTCCAGATGCTGCGGGCTTGAGTGCCACTACGGTGACGCGTTTGAAATCGCATTGGGAGGATGAATACGGCGATTGGAGCAAGCGTAGCCTGGAAGGGAAGCAGTACGCGTACGTATGGGCCGATGGTATCCATTTCAACATTCGACTGGAGGAAGATCGACAGTGCATTCTCGTGGTGATGGGAGCCACCCCCGAAGGCAAGAAGGAGTTGATCGCAATTCATGACGGCCACCGCGAATCAGCTCAGTCATGGAGAGAGTTACTTTTGGACTGCAAATCGCGTGGTCTGACGGTGGATCCCAAACTGGCTACCGGTGACGGTGCGCTGGGCTTCTGGAAGGCTTTGCGGGAAGTTTATCCGGCAACGCGTGAACAACGTTGCACCGTCCATAAGACGGCAAATGTCCTGGACAAACTGCCCAAACGCCTGCAGCCGGCAGCCAAATCCAAGCTGCACGACATCTGGCAAGCGGACACGAAAGAGGACGCGAACAAGGCATTTGATTTGTTTCTGAACACGTACCAGGCCAAGTATCCGAAAGCAACGGAATGTCTCGCCAAAGACCGTGAAGTCTTGCTGACGTTCTACGACTTTCCGGCCGAACATTGGATTCATATCCGAACCACGAACCCGATTGAATCGACCTTTGCGACCGTACGACTACGGCATCGTAGAACGAAAGGAAGCGGATTGCGGAAAGCCTGTTTGGCGATGGTCTTCAAGTTGGTTCAGGCAGCGGAAAAGAAGTGGAGATTGTTAAACGGTTCCGAGCTGATTCCTGATGTCATTCAAGGACTTCGCTTTGTCAACGGTGAGCGTGAAACACAAGCCGCGGCGTGATAGCTCGGAAGTACCGGTGCCTCTGGTATGTGGTCCTTAAACAAGAAACACTAGAAGGAAATACCTCGACCGGGCTATCCTTACGGGAATGGAGCTGTATTCCGTTCTTTCGTACAGGAGGTGATCCATGTGAGCAAGGGGCGCCGCTGCCAACAAGGAGACCGTCATGCCAGGCGTTGACTTTGATGTGGTCCGTCGAGAGATCACGATGCAGCAGGTTCTCGACGAAATTGGATTCGAGGTGACTCACCAAGACGGTGACCAACTCCGTGGTCCGTGCCTCGTGCATGGTTCCACATCCAAGAACAGCCGAGTGTTTTCAGTGAACCTCAGCACCCAACGTTACTACTGCCACAAGTGCAAGTCTCATGGCAACCAACTTGAGCTCTATGCGGCCGTGCAACAGACGACGCTCTACCAAGCTGCCGTCGATCTGTGTCACGCGATGGGCCGGGACGTGCCATGGATTCGCCGATGGTAAACCATCAGACAGATACGGAAACAGAGAAGGCACCGGTACTTGAAGTGCCCAAAAACGTCGCCTACAAAAAAACTCATCCACAACTATTGACAATAACTCTGCTCGCTAAGGATTTTCCATAAACGGTGTCGTGTTGCCTCAGGAACGTATGCGAGGACGGAAGATATGGTCTGGTGTGCCAGTAAATACCCAAGAACGGTTCAGCGGATTGTCAATAATCGCCAGTGTTCGGCACGTGGCGAGCCAAGGAAAGCTATCTTTCCTCGCTGGCGCAGGGCGGCTAGGTCGCGTTTTGCTGTGGTTTGTGAGCAACCGAATTGGGCCATGACGTCCGCCGTGCGGAGCGGCTGGTGGGATTGGAGTTGGGCTAGGATCCATCGCTGGCGTTCGTTCAGCTCGGTGGGCAGGGGATCACAGATGGGGCCGACTGGTGGGGAACCGGGTTCATTGTCGGGGCCATTCATTCGCTCATGGGCCGTAGCGGGGTTGGCGTCTTTGGCATTGCGGACCATTGGCTTTCTTGCGCGGCGCGTTGCAGTGACCCGGTAAGTGGAGGCGGTGCCAGGACTCGCACTGCGGCTCGAAATCCATTGAACGATATCAGACATCAGCAGCGCCGCTATTGAGGCGAACAGCACAGCGCCAGAAATATCACTACGAATTTTGGGCAAATCGTCAAACTACACGCGACCTAACGATTTGCTTTGGTTCGTCACGATGAACCAGACGCAAGCCAGTCCAGATCTGGTGTCGCGATGCGTCCCAATCAGGTTTTATTTCGAGGGCAACCCTGGCGAACGGGAGTTTGGCGACCGCGATCCACTCAGCTATGCCAAACAGCACCGCACCGAGCTTCTCGGCGAATTGGCGGGGATGGTTGTGTGTTGGAACCAACGGGGACGTCCAACGGGCGCTCGACGACACCGCTTGTCGCACTGGGCAAACGTCGTGGGGGGCGTCCTGCTTATAAATGGTCTGCCGGAGTTTTTAGAAAACCTGGACACGTCCGCCGCCGAGTTCAACACCGACTTGGACGAACTCGCGGCCCTGGCCGAACGTGTTGTCGGTTCGCACGCGTCGGCGGCATTCCTTGACACGCCATCACCAGGAACGCTGATGAAATCCAGTGAGAAAACTGCCACAAACGGACTTTCGGCCACCGGCTGGGAACCCATTTTTCGGAAAGTTGGGATTGAGGTCGACAGACTCGACGCGGCAAAAAGCAAACGGGGGCGGACGACGATTGTTGGAAACTGGCTGGCACGACTTACCGACCGAGAAGTGGCAATCACAGTCGGTGATCGTAGCGGCAACGCCACGTTGAAAATTCGGCAAGGGCGGTCAAGAAAGAAATACTACCTGTTCGAGATCCGCTGGGAACAGGTTAATGACGCCACAACACCAGCGGTGGACGAGAAAACGACGGGCAAGAAATGCAAAACGACAGTCGGCAAAAGCCACGGCGGCATTCGTCAGTCGCCGAAAAAAACGCTGCCAGCACAACCTACCAAAAAAGGTGCGAAGATCGCGGCGAAGAAAAACGCTCCCCGCGAAAAAGAAGCGTGCCCACAAAACGTTCGACAACGACCAAGGGGCCTTTGGGCCGAGATAAAGCTCCAGGCAACTCAGAATCCTGGTGAGACGCTGCAGGGATGGTGAACCTTCACCCAATTGGTGGACCTCAAAAACAAGGTCCACCGGCGAGGTACACCATACTTAACATATTGACATGACAGTAGTTACGGAGAGATGGTGAACCTGGTGAACCTTATTCATTCCTTCAAACGTGTGCGTGCACACGCGTGCAGGCGCGCACACGCGTTCCGGAGGGTCGCCCTGAGGTCCACCAAGTTCACCAACAGCTGTAACTGTTTACTGCCGAACGAGTTATTCGCGGTGAACCTTCATTTGGCCGGGGTCCACCAAAACCGTCTTTGGGGTCCGCGATGCAGATTACCATTTCCAGCACGACAGTTCCATTTCGTCCTTGGCGTCCTGAGGATGGGCGTGTATTTCGGCGTCTATTCGCCTTC
>JAJSAJ010000485.1 GCA_024274855.1 Planctomycetota bacterium
GTTGTTTCCCAACCGCGTCTGGTTCACGCGCCGTACTTGGTCAGTCGTTCGGCGTTGGCCAATGCCAGAACCATCAGGTATTTGGCTTCGAATTGGCCCAGTCCGCCTCGAGTGGACTCTGTCTCGTTGTATTGCTGGCAGGTATCCGGGCGACACCGCTCAGAGACCAGAAGTGTCGGAACGGGGTGCCAGCTGTGCCCTTTCATGAAAGCCGGCGTGCTATGATCGCCAGTGACAATTAACACGTCGGGTTTCAGGGCAGTGATACGTGGCACGGCCGCATCCAATTGTTCGATTCGTTGGACCTTCGCATCAAAGTTACCGTCCTCACCCGTACTATCGGTGTATTTGAAGTGGACGAAGAAGAAGTCGTACTCGTCCCAATGTTCTTGCAGCAGATCCATCTGCTCCTCAAGCGTCTTCGCCTGGCCCACAACATCCATACCGACCAATCGGGCCAAGCCTTTGTACATGGGATAGACGGCAATGGCGGCTGCTTTCAGGCCGTACACATCGTGATACGGCGGAAGATGTGGTTTAGCCGCGAAGCCTCGCATGGTCAGAAAGTTGGCCTTAGGCTGGCCAGCAAGGATCTGCTTCGCCTGATCCAGGAACTTGCTCGCAACTTCAGCCGTCTTCTCGCTCGCTTGATCATGGGCAACTGGGTTAAGGGGCGGGACTCCGGTGGCTTGCGGATCCGTGTCGGCCACATCACCGCTCAGGCCTTCGCCGCGAAAAACCACGACAAACCGGTGTTCTTTCACGGGCTCGACAAACGTCTCGACACCGGGCACCGCGACTTGGCGCAGCTTGTCCACGAGCGGGACACTCTGGTCGTTCGGAATTCGGCCGGCTCGCCGGTCACTGATATTCCCCGCCTCGTCCAACGTGCAGAAATTGCACCGGACTGCGACATCGCCTGGCTGCAATTCGAATCCGATCCCAGTCGCTTCGAGAGCCCCGCGGCCGATCAGGAATTCCAGCGGGTCATAGCCGAACAGGCCCAGGTGTCCGGGTCCGCTACCCGGGGTGATTCCCAGCATGACGGGAATACTGGCTCCCTGAACACCGCGCACGGCCAACGCGTCCAGATTCGGCGTGTTGGCCGTTTCCAGCTCGGTTTTCCCATCGAATGTCCTGGGCAGTCCCCCCACGCCATCCATGACCAACATGACGATTTTCGAGTCGTTTTTGACCTGCAGTTCGCTGGTCAATTTGTGAATATCCATGATTTTGCCTTTTTCAGGAGTCCTCTCCCCGGAAATCCCCCCTATTGATACGGTGGCCCGTTCGACACGGCATCGAACGCTCTTTCTCGACTCCACATCACATCGGCGCATGGAAAAGAAAAGGCAGACGGCACACCAACCTATGTGTTAACAAAATGGCGAGCTCGTACAAAGTGCCCATCCGGTGTTTTTCTTGGCAAACGCCCGTAGTAATCGGCAACCAGCGCCTGCGAAACAAGGGGCTAGCCGAACCGTCGGTTGTTCACTAGAACGAGAGCCAAACCAGGCGGAAAAGTCCGAGACGATCTAGTCCGTGGGGTTTCAGCCGTGCGGAGGTACTGGCGGCTGACACACGCGGTCGCTTTCCCCGATTTGGCGGCGGCAGCTGAGTTGGCTGCCGTCTCTGGCCGTTTTTCATGGGCAAAGCCTTGCATTAGGAGCCACGCAATGAGCGAGAATCACGACCTGTTGGCCTACGACCCAACAGGCGTTTTCCTGAATAACGGTGGACTCACCCAACAACAACTCGACTAGCTCGCATCGGATCTTGAGAGAGAGCGGAGCAGGATTGTCACAACAGATATCGAGCTTCTTCAGACTCGGAACAAGATCTCGGATACAAAGACGCCGTTGGATTCGGCCTTTTATCTGTTGCCCGAGCAGATACTGAATCAGTACGGTCAGGATCGCGTCAACAGTGACTTGGGACGAATCCTGGCAACAGCCGATCGATTAGGCAAGTCGGTCGACCGCGTCGTGGTGCTTGGGATTGGAGGCTCGTACATGGGTGCTCGGGCCCTTATGGACGCGTGTTGCCAGCCCTACTTCAATCAACTGGGACCAGGTGCTCGTGGCGGCCGGCCGGAAATGTATTTCCAAGGGAACAATGTCGACAACGATGCGACGCAAGGA
>JAJSAJ010000486.1 GCA_024274855.1 Planctomycetota bacterium
TCCGCTGGTTTGGGACACGACGATCGACAATCCAGGAAACGTCTTGAATCTGCTGGTACGGCTTGGAGGTGAATTGGCTGTCGGACTGGCACTTGGCCTGGCCGTAACCATCTACTTTGCGGGGCTTCAATTGGCCGGCCAGGTGATGGGGCAGATGAGCGGAATGTCCTTGGCCAATACAGTCAGCCAGACATCTGACGCGACAGCATCGATATTCTCGCAACTGCTGAACATGATCATGCTGGCGATCTTCGTGGCAAGCGGAGGCCATCGCGAAGTGCTCGACGCACTGATTCAGATGTTTCGCCAAATGCCCCCCGGCCAAGCCTTCGTCAGCCGGTCGCTGATCGATGTCTTGACCGAGGTCACCCAATTGAGTTTCACGGCCGGCCTGCAAATCGCGGCACCCGTCATGATCGCGCTGCTGTTGTCCATTCTGATCATGGGCCTGATCAGCCGCACGCTTCCCCAGCTCAACATCCTGGCTGTTGGATTCAGCGTGAACGCGTTGGTCATGCTGGGGGCGCTGCTTCTGTCACTTGGCCTGCTGGCTCGCGTCTTCGAATCTCAAAGTTTCGCCGTCATCGACCTTCTGCGACCGGCATTTCATCATCCTTGATCGGAATTTCAGATGCCCGAACAGTTTGGTGATAAGTCGCAGGATGCGACACCGTTTCGTCGCCAGAAGGCTCGCGAAGAAGGCCAGGTCGCTCGCAGTCAGGACTTAGCTTCCGCACTGCTGCTGATCGGTGCCACGCTGGTTCTAATGTACTTTGGCGGCGAAATCGCTCATTACTTCTACCTGCTGGCCGAGCGTCAGTTGGGTGGCACGGCGTGGCTTCAGGCCGACCCCAACTTCATTGTTGTCGAGACCAACATTGCGTGGGTCCATTTGGCAAAAGTCCTGGCACCCGTATTCGGCTGCATGCTGCTGCTCGCCGTCCTGGTCCACCTGGGACAAGTCGGATTTTTGTTCCTGCCAAGTAAACTTGCTTTCGATCTGCAGCGGATCAGCCCGATCAAAGGGGCCGGGCGTCTTTTTTCACTCAGTAATGTCGTTCGACTCGCATTCGGAATCTTCAAGCTCACCGTCGTGGCAAGCGTGGCCCTGTGGTCGGTCTGGCAACATTTCGATACGATCCTGTCGCTCGGGGGCCATGAGATTGTCGAGGTCTTTATCGGCATCACGGACATTCTGCTGAGCACTTGCTTGAAAATTGGAATCGCCCTGCTTATCCTGGCCGTCTTTGACTATGCCTATCAGCGTTGGAAACACGAACAAGATATTCGAATGACCCCCCAGGAAGTGCGTGAGGAAATGAAAACGCTTCAGGGGGACCCCCAGGTCGCCGCGCGCCGTCGTCAGATTCAACGACAGCTGGTCTTGAATCGCCTTCAGACGGCAGTACCCAAGGCCGATTTCGTCGTGACCAACCCGACGGAACTGGCGATTGCCATTCAGTATGACCCGGAGACCATGGAAGCCCCGATCGTGGTCGCCAAGGGAGCCGGCCTGGTGGCCCAGCGCATCCGCCGCCTGGCCCTGGACAACGGAATCCCAATCATAGAACGAAAGCCCTTGGCTCGATCCCTTTATCAGCATGTTGATGTAAATCAACCCATTCCCGCCGAGCAATACGCAGCCGTCGCGGAGCTCCTCCGTTATGTCTACGAGCTTAAGGGCAAAACGCTTCCCGGCATCAATCCGGCCGCCTAGCCCGGATTATTCACGCCTGTTTCCAATACCCGTGTAACGAGGGAAGCTGTCGAGGATTTCCTGCAAACGGCAGTCGAAGCGTCTGAGAAAACGGGCCAGCCACAACGGCTCTTCACCGGCTTTGACTACCAGGCCGGCACCTGGCAACAACCGCGGTGGATCGGATCGTCGTCAAGTGTGAATCGAACGACCAGGGACGGGAATCGTGCTCCGACAAGGGCGATGCCGTACGGGGCGTTGCCCAGCACACAATCGGTGACAGAAAGACGTTATCTCGGCCGTTTTTTCCTCCGCACGTACGGACCGCCAGCCCGGTGGACTGGAGATCGATTTGAAAACCGGCCGCTCCATGCTGGGGTGGTCAATTACTCGAAGTCGGTGTGGTAAGTTCTGTTGCGCTGCGGTCCGATCCATTCCACAGGTAAGTTGAGCCAGCCCCCCCCCCGATCATCACGCAAAGGCGGGCGAGTAAGCAAAGCTGCGTTTGCCGCAGCGGACTGCCGTGTCCTACCCACGCCAAGAAGCAAACAATCACGATGATTGTTTGCTTTTTTTTGAATGACTCTTCTTCGCGGGGCCTCGAAGAAATGGGCTTTGCCGATTCCCCGACTCAAAGCAGGCACTGAACCACTTCGCCACCATGTTCGAGGACCGCATGCCCAAGCTAACCTGGCAAGTACCATAGCCTTGCGAGATTGACA
>JAJSAJ010000487.1 GCA_024274855.1 Planctomycetota bacterium
CACCATCGCGAGCGACCGTCACGTCGTAGCCGAAACGCGTAACAGCATGTTCGAGCATCGCGGCGGTAAAATCGTCGTCATCGACTACTAATACGTGCATGGTGTCACCCCGCCCAATAGGTCGGTGGACAAAATGGAAATGAAAATCACTCTACACCAACGCTTCTTGAGGTGAGTTGAGTGATTCCACCGAATCAACAAAACGCGACCATTCGTTTCGGAGTTGCTCAAGGCGATGTTGAATCTCTGGGAACTGCTCCGCTCGGCCAAACGATTCAATCGCCGCGGCGCATGCCTGCAAGCGAGGGGCCGATACGTTTGCCGCCGCCCCTTTGATTCGATGTGCAAGACAAGTAACCGCGCCGATATTCCGCACGCGAAACTCACGTTCCAGTTCATCCACGTCCTGATTGCACCGTTCCTGAAACTTGTTCAAGATGCGCTCGGCAAAGTCCAGATTGCCCATGCAGCGAGCGATCAGTTCATCGTGGTTGAAAACAGCCGAAGTTGGGTCAATTGATGTGATCTCCATAGTGCCCCTTATCGAATGTCTGCCTCATCGTGCCACGGGCTGCCATCGCAATGAACCGATGCTACACCCACGATACGAATCGATAATGCCGCTGCGCGACTGTGACTCATTTCTCCATGGGCGACGTTTTCACGTCACCATGAATGTCACAACAATTGGCTCGCGGAAACCGACCCCATACAAAACAAGGTCAAACAGTTGTCTCGCAAAGGGATCCGGCGCGCCGCTATCGCAGCATGTCAACAGAACTCTACCTTATACTTTTCGATAAGGCAAAGTTGGCCATTTTTGCAAATCGCGATCCAAATACAGCCAGCCATGAGACCACGTTTGCGGACGTGCTCAAGACCCGTTCATGTGGGGGTCCTAGCCCCAATACCGTTTAACGAAGGATCGCCGCAGTCGATGGCAAGCTGCATGCTGTGACAGCATGGTCTGCTGGCACAACATGTTGGCCCAGCACCCTCGCTAGCAATGCTTAATTCAACGGTATTGGTCCTAGCCCGCGCATTGGTAACAACTCGATCCTCTTGAGGCGAGTTTGTGGATCATGACGGCACCGGCGATATGACAATTGAAACGCAAACCGCCTGAAACATGGATTGAGACCCGTGGTGCGGACCGCGAGCTGGAAGAATCCCCACCAAAAAAAGAGAGAAACCGAGAAATAGAGCCGGCCAGGATCAACTCCCCGGTGCTGGCTCGTGGGCCCTTGGCCCATCGCGTGTCTCATCGAGCAGACCGGCCCCTGAACGCGGGATCTTCGGATACCGGACCTTCTGGTTCGGCTTGCGAAAGACCCAAGGCTTCCATTGTTGCAACACGGCTTCCCATTCGGACAATGTGCGCGTCGGATAGGTTGCCGGCCAGCCGCCTTTGCGAAACGCGTCACTGACGCACTTGTCTCGAATTACATTCCGTCGCCATTGGGCCAATTCGGCGAGCAGCTTGTCGCGTGTGGCCTCGTACGCCGGATCTTTTGCGACGTTGTGCGTTTCGTACGGGTCCTTCTTCAGATCATACAGCTCAACCTTCGGCTTGTTCGGAGCCATGAACGCGGCCTGCTCCTTTGTCAATTGCCCTTTCATATTCATCACATTCATCAGCGCCAGCAGTGGATAACGACTCTCCTTGTACCGATTGTATTGGCACCAGGCACGTTCGGGCATGAGATTCAGAATCAGCCGAAAATCCTTGGACCGGATCGTCCGCATTGCATCGTGCGTGTCATCCATTTTGTCTCGAGCCGCAAAAACATACGCTCGATCTTCCGTGGCATTCCCAAGCAGGCTCTTCCCATGTAATGGAACAGGCGACCGGACCCCAGCCACCTCCAGAATCGTGGCGCAAATGTCGAGCGAACAGACCAGTTGATCCCGAACTGTCTCAGGCTTCACATGGCCCGGCCATCGCATCAACAACGGAATATGCAACCCTTCGTCATAAAGAAATTGCTTGGCCCGAATATGGCATCGGCCGTGATCGCCTATGAAAAAGACCAGCGTATGGTCTTTTAGCCCTTCGCTCTCGAGTCGACGTAATAGCTGGCCCACCTTGCGATCCATCAACTGAATCTGCTCCAGGCCGTTCGCAAAGTCTCGCCGCACCATCGGATGGTCCGGATAGTACGGCGGAATCTCGACATCCTTGCCATCGATTGGCCGTTCAGGATCACGCTGCCAGGTTCGGTGTGTTCCATGAAATGTCACTTGTGCGAAGAACGGTTGGCCCGGCTTCCGTTCTTTCCAATCACGCCCCATGAACAAGGGTCTGGTCGTCGTGAAATTGTGATCGGTTTTCCGATCCATCAAGCATGTGAAATAGCCGGCATCTTCAAGCAGATTCGGAATCGGCTGGATGCCGTACGGGAGTGGCTTCTTGTCTTTCTTGGCCGTTCGATGCTGGTTCGCACCAATATAGTTCTGATGAAAACCGGTCAACATGGCGGATCGCGAGGCTGAACAAACCGGCGCAGTCGTGAATGCCCGGGTGTAGCGCGCGCCGCCGGTGGCCAACTGGTCCAGATTCGGTGTGTCAACTCCCTTCGTCCCATAGCAGGACAGGTCGGGGCAGATATCCTCGGCCATGATCCAAAGAATATTCGGCCTCTGCTCGCCTCTCGCGTCAAGCGTCCCAACGCAACTTGCGATCCCCGCCGTCAAGACGGCGGCCAACATGTTCCAACGTGTCATCGATCTCATATCCCCGTATCGAGCGTTCTAGTGGAGTACCGATCAGCCGACTATTGTACACACAATTGACGCGCAAAAGGAGGAATGGTACATTTTTTCGTAGCCGTTCACGCCGCTGGGGTCTGACGCAATTTTCGGCGGAGAAACCGTTTCTTTACGCGGACGCATTTTGTCGCCGAAAATGGGTCTGACCCCTTGAAAGCGAACCGGCGGCCTACATTCCGTGAACGGTTACATTTTTTCTGGCAAGGCAGGGGACGTACGTACAGTCTCGCACGGGAATGGTGCAATAGGCATCAAGTGACACGCACATGTCATTATATGCCGAACATGCCGAATGAGGCTGGGGATTTGGTCGTCAACCGTGCGATCCATCCGTTCACGTATTGCCGGCAACGAGTCCATTGCGCACCTTGCGGCAGTAGTCCGGACTGAGTCGGGGAAATGATGAGCATTTATGCGATGATCGCCGGAAAGAGCCGCATGTTCATCGGCTGTCTCAAAGACCACACGATCATGCCCGCCCCACCAAGTAGGGAAAATAACGTGATGCATAATCATCTCGGAATCCACAAATGGTATTTAGCCCCACTTGCGGTTACGGTCTGCATGTTGGCAGCCTTGCCCTCGATTGGCGCCAAATCGACAACACCGCCGCAAACGCTGTTCAATGGCCATTCGCTCGATGGATGGAAAGCGTCGGGTCGTGGTTCGGCATGGCATGTCGAGCAAGGAAAATTAGTCGGTCGGGGTGGGCAGAGTCTCTTATATTACATGGGGAATATTGGTAATCACAGTTTTCGTAATTTCGATTTGAAGCTGGACGTCTACACGGAATCGGGCTGCGACTCGGGATTGTTCTTTCATGCAGCGTTCCAGGAAAGCGGTCCGCCGACAAAGGGATATGAACTTCAGATTTGCAACGCGTCACGAACGCTCGGTGCCATGGGGCCGATCTGTCGGACGGGAGGTCTGACGGCGGTCCGCGACATTCTCAAATCAAGTGCCGCGGACAAACAGTGGACCCAACTTCGCCTGCGCGTCGTCGGCAACCGGATCACTGTCTGGGTCAATGGCCAGATTACGGTGGACTACATCCAACCTGGAAAATGCTATCGGACACCCGCGTTATCCGGCCGAGTTCTTTCTCGGGGAACGGTCGCATTGCAGGCCAATGGTGGGCGAGTTCTGGTGCGTCGCATTTCGATCCGGCTACTCGATGAAAATGCCGATGCGATGGCCTTGAGTCGAGCGTCCGGAGCAGGTTATGACGTTCCGGACAATGCGGTCGATCGTACCGCTGCAACGGGAATCCCTGTGGTCGATTACCACGTCCACCTGCGAGGAGGCATGACGACTGACAAGGCAATCGCACGCCAGGCTGTTACCGGGGTCAATATTGGTGTGCTACGGAACCTCGGGAACGGGTGGCCATTGGAAACAGACGATCAACTTCGAACGTTTTTGAACAGTGTTCACGGCCAACCACTCTTTGTCGGCCTGCAAGTGAATGATCGCAACTGGTTCAAGAAGCACTCGCCCGATCTGTTGAAACGCTTTGATTACTTTCTGGGCGATACGATGATCATGCCGATGCCCAACGATGACAGCAAGCCGGTCAAACTCTGGATGTCCGCTCTTTACACGATCGATGATGCCGAGTCATGGATGGAGCGGTATGTACGACACAATCTGCGAGTCCTTTCCGAACCAATTACGATCCTCGCGAATCCAACCTATCTTCCACCCTCGGTCGCGAGCCAGTACGACCAACTGTGGACCAACCAGCGGATGCGGCAAGTGATTCAGGCAGCGATTGACAATCATGTGGCTCTTGAAATCAACGCACGCAGCGGATTGCCCCATCCGCGGTTCATTCGTCTGGCCAAACAAATGGGGGCCAACTTCTCTTTTGGCTCGAATAACTTTGACGATCGTCCCATCAGCATGGCCCGCTATTTCGAGGCGATTGATCGTTACGGCCTGACCAAGGACGACATGCTCGTTCCGGCGGGACAGTAGGGTTCGTCTCAAAACGGGAGGGCGAAGACACTGCTTCGCTGGGTTTTGAGACAAAGCCTATTTGGACCGGCGGATCAATTGTTGTCACGTTCATTGAGGGGCGTTCGTGCGGCGATCCTCCTTAGCTGCGAGACTGATTCACCCATGGGGCGAGCCCATGGGGGTCTGTACGCGGAAAAGTGCGACAGTTATTGATTGGCGAATCCCTAGTGCTGTAGCGCGTAAGTGACAGCCCACCAAACGGAGTTGTTACCCAGCTTGTGCAGCCATCTCCCATTGTGTAGCCGTTCACGCCGCTGGGGTCTGACCCCTTGGAAGCGAACAGTCATCGCCGAACACACTCTTTGATATCCGTTATTCTCGAACAGGCAACAACAGGAGGCACAAAGACAACGAAGAATGAGTGTTCTTTTTTTTCGTTTCCCCATCAGCCTTTGCTCCGTTTTCTGTTGGTCTCCAGCTAAATGCGGGCTACGCGGTTGTGCTTCACCGTGTAAGATGTTGGAACTTCCTTGTCCAGAACAACAAAACGGTGAACGCTCGAAACCCTTGCTGACTCTCGACCGCGCCCTCGCGAGCGAAGATCAGATTTGGAATGCTCGCATGCCTGAAAATCCAACGGAACCGGCCCTCACCAAAAACGCTCGGCAATACTACGAGGCATCACGTCAAAACTATATTGACCGACTTATTGAGATCCGAAAGTGGGATCGCCGGCTTGTCTTGATTCGTCTTGGCCTTTTCTCGAGTGCCGGGACAGCGTTCTTTTTGGCAGTGAGCGGCGCCCCCGGTTCGGTCTTCTGGTACGTATTGGGGGGCATCCTGGTCGTGGCGTTTGTGGTTGCCGCGCGTGCGGATGAGAGGAACGCCGAACAACGTGCCGAGGCAAAATGGCTCAAGACCTGGCACGAAATGTCGCTGGCCAGGATCGATCGACATTGGAAGTACGTTCGGGAGTTCGAGGTGCAATTGCCGGAGAGCGACCGCGACGTGGCAAACGACTTGGATCTATTCGGCCACGCGTCGCTGTTTCAATTGTTGAATCGAGCATGGACGCCGCGAGGCCGCGCGACCCTGGCCCGGTGGCTGGTTCATCCCGCGAAAGCAGGTGAAATTTCTTTACGCAATTCGGCCGTTGAGCAATTGGCGGACGAGCAATCGTTGCGTGAGAGACTGGCGTTGCTTGGTGGCGTGCTGTCCGACAGCCTGGCGGGTCCCGAAGCGATGATTGCGTGGGCCGGAGCTCCAGCGTGGTACGCACCGCATCGTTGGCTGATTGTGTTGACGCGAACATTGTCGATATTGATGATCTCGCTGCTGATCGGCTGGGCCGTTACCGGCATGCAATCGATGGCCATTGGCATCGTGGCCGTTGTTGGCGCCAACCTGATAGTTTGTATCGGATGGAACGGTGCCATTCATTCCGTGTTCGACCAGGTGTCGGGACGACATCGCGAGGTGTGCCAGTATGGCGTGATCTTCCAGCTCTTACTAAGCCGCCCTTTCTCCTCACCAAAACTTGTCCAGCTGCGATCTGTTATCGAAAACCACGAACACGGACCGATTCACGCAATGACGATTCTTGCCCGGATCATGTCGCTCGCTTCCCTGCGGCATGCGGGATTGCTCAGCCTGCTGCATATCGTGTTGCAGCTAACCATCTTGTGGGACTTTCATATTTGCCGGTTGTTGGACTCGTGGAAAGGCCGTTACGGCCGGTATGTCGAGGACTGGTTCGATTCACTTGGCCAGCTCGAATCTCTAGCCTCGCTCGCTGCGCTAAAGCACGACAACCCCGATTGGTGTTTCCCTGAGATCGATGCCAAGGATCCTATTATCCGGGCGAATCAGTTGGGCCACCCGTTGTTGAGCGACCGGCAGCGGGTCCGCAACGATGTTTCGGTCGGTCCACCAGGTACGGTACTGCTGATAACCGGATCGAACATGTCGGGAAAAAGCACGTTGCTACGAGCGATTGGTGTCAATGTCGCCTTGGCACAAGCTGGCGGGCCCGTTTGTGCGACCCGTTTTCGGATACCACCGGTGACACTCGCCACCAGTATACGCGTTCGAGATTCGCTGGAAGAAGGTGTCTCGTATTTCCTGGCCGAGCTCAGGCAGCTCAAACGCATCGTCGATCGAGCCGTAACCTACCAGACACACTCCGATCGCACGCTGCTCTATTTGCTCGATGAAATCCTCCAAGGAACCAACTCGAAGGAACGCCATATCGCCGTCTGCCAAGTCGTGGCACACCTGGTGGAATGTGGCGCAATCGGCGCAATCACGACCCACGATCTCGATCTGGCCACTTCGCCCGATCTGCAGCAGTCGATTCGGCCCGTCCATTTTCGTGAGACCCTGCACGAAGATGCCGATCAGACCATGACGTTCGACTATCAGCTCCGTGAGGGAATTGCCTCGACAACCAATGCACTTAAGCTGCTTGCACTGGTGGGACTGCGGAAGAATGCGTAGGACTAATCTGCCGTATGGCGCCAAACCGAACAGCCAACAAGGAACGATAATCCGCCCGGTCTTCTCATCCGTGGACCCATCTCTTATCCGTGGGGCAACCATTCAGAATCGTCTGTGTTCTATCCGCGGACCGGGCTAGCTTTGGTCAGCGGATGTGGACAATGAGCGCGTTACTTAGGTTCCGCGCCGGTATCGATCAAAGCGTACCCAGCCCAGAAGAACGGTGATTCGGCCTTGAGTGACGTGTCGTTGTTCGACGCGTTAACTCGAGGTTCTTGAGGTAGATCCAGATCGCTCGACTTGGCCAGATGAACGGCACGTTGCCAAGCGGCGCTAGCGGGCCGGTGCGGCAGCTCACGAACAAACTCGCGAATCAGTTCATAGGTTGTCTGCCCGCCGTCTCTCCACCGGCTAAGCAGCACGGTACGGCAGCCGGTTGCCATCAGGCCACAGGCAGCCAGGAACATATCGTCGCCGTTGCCACCTCGTTTCAAGCCGTTTTCGGCCGGGGTGTGGAAGCCGGGCAAGATGATTTGGTCCGGCCCTTTCCACGGCAAAGCCATCCATTGGGCCAGCGTACCGGTTGCCTTGCCGCGATCCAGATCGAGCGGTGCCCAGCGATAGGGTGGGCCTGCGTCGTTGGCCAAGTCACTCAGGACGATCAAGCGGTCCAACGCGGCGATGTAGACAAATGACGATGGGACAGGCTTGACGGGTACGGCAAAAACGCCTGCGTCGTCGGATTGCATTGCTTGCAGCGCGTTTCGAGCGGCTGAATCGTCGTTTTTGGGAAAGAGTCGCGAGGCGACAACCGCAGTTCGGGCAATCCGAGCCCGGGGACGATGATCGGGTACTGCGAGTGACATGGTTGGTGCGTACCGAATCCGCACTTTATCAATCAGTGGTACCTTGCTTTGGCCGTTATCGACGATCAGCGTTTCGAACGGCACGTACCAAAGTGGCCCATCGGGGACGATGATCAGTTCTTCGATTTTGTCCCAGGCGCTGGCTGGGGCATCACCGGTCAATTGTTTCAGCAATTCGGCCGCCGTCGTTTTCCAGCTTTCATCACTCAGTTCCTTGTCGGTGATTGGCTGGTTACGATCATACAGTCCGATTTCGTGCAGCAACGTGCTGACGCGAGCCCGAACTTTCGCGAGTGGTTCGATGCGCCAGCTTGAATAGGCTTCGCTGCCGATTAGAAAGGCGAATGTGCCATTGCTGGTTGAAGCGAATACCATAATCTGCTGGCCCGGTTTCAGTTGCTGCTGGACTTCCTCGACACTCATGCGAGGCGGGAAGACGGGATCGCTTGGTTCCGGACCTAGTGCTACGGCGCTCAGTACTGCTTCTGCAGCGACGCTGACATCGGCAAGCTGTTTCAACAGGGCTTGCTGTTTGGCGAAGTCATCGTCTTTTGGAACGGCGGGCAGCTTTTTCAACTCAGCTTGCAGTTGTTGTGCCTGTTGTGACAGTTGGGCTAGGGCCGGGTAGTGGGTCAGCAGCCCCTTGCGTTGCAGGACGATGGAAGTCGGCAAGGCTTCCGGTGGTGCTTCGACGATCCATCGGAGATTCAGAACGCGGCCGCCCAGTGGCAGCGAGCCGTAGAAGCGCCGTCGCCGAAGCTGGTCAATAATCTGCAACGCCTTGTTCTGTTCCTTACGTTCCAACACCAGGAGTAGCCAGTGATCGTAGGCGCTCCGATTCAGAGTCACCAGCGTGGTCAACGATTCCATCGGATCGAAGGTCCAGTCTTGAGCGGTCGGATCACGCAGAACGGCCGAATACAACAACCCGCTTTCCCGAGTGGTAATAGCTCCGGACGCGGTCAGTCGATCGGCGAGCAGGATTTGGAAGAGCCATCCGGAACTCTTGCGTTGGAACGTCATCGCCTTGGCGAGTGCCGTCTTGCCGCGCGCCATGTTTCTATTGAGAAAGTGCACATGAGCGGAAATGAATTGGTGTCGCGCTCCGGCGGTACCGGCGAGCATTTCGCGGGGCCGCAAGACGCGAGCAGCCTGGTCGAGCCAACTGGTCGCTGTGTTGGCATTGCCGCGAGCCGCAAGATCCTCGGCCGCCGTCAGCATGATCGTGGCTTCAATCCCACGAGGGCCCAGCCCTCGCGATCCGATGCGATGGGTCCACGCCGCCGCCGCTGCCAGTGGCCCGTACGGTTCGCGGTTTCCGGTGGCGCGATGAGCAACCATCCCCCATCGAAAAGCTTCGGATATCGTGTCGTATTGCGTCGAGTCGTCCTGGGACAGCAACGCTGCGGAGAAAGTTGCATCGCGACAGTACTTCTCGGCCGTTTGATACTGCTTGGCTTGAAAGGCCAATTTGCCCAAGCCTAACAAAGCCATCGGGGTCAGCGTGTGGTCCATGCCGCCGGCCAACAAAGACTTGTTTAGTTCTGCAGCTGCCTCTTTCATTTTGCCCGCCGATGCATAGGCGAACCCCAATTGGGCACTCACCCATGCCTGAGCCAAGGGGGCGGGAGGTGCGGGACGACGTTCCAAGGCGGTGATGAGCTGACTCGTCAGACGATCAAATCCGCAGGCCGGTCCCATGATGTCGCCCCGGCGCGCAATGGCCAGAGCTGTGCAGCGGACGATCTCATGGACATGTACCATCAGATATTGCTGGCGAGAAAGCACACCACCGCCCCGTTTTAGAACCTCCAAATTCGCAGCCTCGGAGTTGCCCTGCAGACTGGGCATCGGATCCCGGATTCGTGCTATACGGACCGTCCGGGTGCCGCTCCCCCATGTGGGTGGGTATCGGACCGTGCGACGCGACGGCTCCAATGCCGGAGAAAACTCGATCGCATTCATCCATCCGGGGTTCTGAAGAAAAACCTGGACCGCAAGTGTGTATTGCTTCAGGGCACCTTCGGGATTTCCCATGCGAATCATACATTCGCCCAGCATCGTGTAGTGGGCAATCGAATCGGCCCAGACGCCTTGGGTGCTACGCAGCCGAGACGTGGAGACGAAACGGCGTGCAGCCGTGTTGTAATCACCTACTAGATAAGGCGTTAGCGCACGATAATAGTCGCTTTTTGGGACCGTTCGCTCCAGCTGCCCGTAGGCTGGTACAGATGTTGCACACGCGATCAGCAGCCCCAGAAAAGCCAACAGGGTAAATCTTGAACCTGGCGAGCCGCTGGCTTGCTCTGGGGCCGTACTCGCCCGTCGCTCACAAAACAGCTGGCTACACCGTACTCCGGCCTCTGTCGCCGCCTGAGACATTCTGGGGATATGCCTGAACATGTGGGGAGCTCGCTGTTCCGAGCAACGGACGCGCATCATCATCTGGCTCCTTCAAATCAGCGTTGATTTCCGGCTAATCACCTCGCCTTTGCCCTTAAG
>JAJSAJ010000488.1 GCA_024274855.1 Planctomycetota bacterium
ACGCTGCGCGGTGCCTCGTCAGGTTGCAGCTTGTTGATGCGCCGAATTGTATTGACGCTGGCAACGCTGGGATGCGAGTTGCCTGAGAGCGAGTGGGTCGTGATCCACGTTTGTTCGTCTTGTGACGGTCGGCAGTCGGGCAGCTTCAACAGATGCGAGTTGCTTGTTGATGTTTCACAGGTGATTGCCGTGATGCGTGGGACAACTGGATACCGTCGGTTTCCGGTCAGTACAATCGATTCGATCGGTTGGGCTTTCGGCTTGATGACCAGGAAATACTGGAATGGATCGCCCGAGTGGTGCAATTGAAGCGCGCTCGACTGGCCAAGACGTTTTGCTTCGCCCTCGAGCGTGTACCCATACATTAAGGGGTGTTGGTCGGCCGAACCATCGCGGTACAAGACTTCAATGTGTCCGTAAGTGCGGAGCGGCAGACCGCGTGCCACCGTGCAGCCAAGCACGAAAAGTCGCTTCGCAGTAAAGCCGCAAGGTACTTCCATTGCTCCCGTCGCAGGTACGATCGTGTAGTGCGATGTGACTGCCAGAAACGGGATGCCGCCTTGGATCACTCGCGTGCGAACTGTCTGGGGTGCCACGAGCGGGGTCCATTGCTTTGGCAGGCCCTTGCTGAAATCGACCGACAGGGCGGGCGAGGCATCGATCTGGCCGATTCCAAACCAGGCGAATGCGTGCTGTGTGTCGCCATCACGCAATTCGATCCGAACCGAGCGTCCTTTCAATTCTCGGACATTCCAGCTTTGCGGCCGCATGGCATCCGTCAAAGGGGGCACCGATTTCCGAATCACTTTACCTGTTTTGGTATCGACCAGGGCCATGGAGTTCTTCTGACGTTTTCCCTGTGGTCCGTCGTGACCACACAGCGTGAAATTGATCGTGTCACTTGCGACCACAAAATCAGGAGAGACGATGATTCCCGTTCCCGACTCGCCCTGTCCCAGCGATGACAGGTATGGTGTCACTTGCCGATTGGCACCATCCCGATCGAGTATCTTCCACGTACTCGATCTCATTGCCGGGGGGGAACAAGCAAGAGCCTGGTATGTCGTCGAGGGTTGTTCGGATCGAGTGGCGGCACCAGTGACGCAAGTGCCGGCCAGCAGGATCATAATCCCGATACCGAGTACTGAAATGCGCCACCTGTTTCCAATCGAGGTCGTGTTGTGGGGTACATGATCGACTTGTTGCCATTGCCGTGAATGAAGCTTCATTGCTTGACCGCTCTCGTCTTGAATAGGGGACCGGATTCAAAAGGCCACATGTGGCGGATAGCCTGCCGAAAGCATCAATCTGCGATCAGTCGGAAGGCAAGGACTGGCTGACCATCGTTTCCAAATTGGCCACGTAGCGTGACCCATGCATCATCCGTATCCTTGCACAGTTTTTCGGAAATCGTGACGTTCGCGACCGGTTTCGTCGATGACCTGCCAGCGTGTCGCACGGGCGGCTTTGCCGGGCCGGGCAATGCGAACAGCCTGTCCATGCCGAAACACGTTGCCCGGATGATCACCCGTCTCTGGCAGGTTGCGAGCACCCCGTTTCAACGGCTGCCGATTCTCCCAAGCATTTGGGGCTTGGCATCGAGCGTGTGGGGCGGTAATAGAAAGCAGTGTTAGCAAAATCAAATAGAGTAAACGGGTGCGGGGCATTGATTCGCATTCCTTTTCGGGGGCGTGTGAAGGCGCGTCGGATATTGTTTGACGCCCTGTTAATTCCTCGATATCGGCTTTGTCTTTCGCACGTTTTGTCGAACGTGTATTGCAAACCAGGTCATCGCGTCCGATAAAGGTCACCTCGATATCTCCGTACTTGCCGGGCACAACATGTGATGTTGTTTCAGCGTACGTAACCCCGTCGACGAGGTTTCTCAAGTTATTTCGGACGTGCGAGGCCGTCCGCGTCAGGCTCGGGTAACTCCCTGCTCGACCAGCAGATTCAACAGACGCTCGGCCGCGGCATGCTGCCCCAGTTTTTTCGATGGGGCTTGGATCGGTTCGATCGTCCACGTCTGGCCGTCGTCCGTGGTTGCCGAAGCCACCATCGAAAACACTGGCTGGTGGCTGGGACCTTCCTGTCCGGTCACTTCGAAGCTCAGAGCCGTTAGGATGCCGATTTGTATCAGTTCGTTAAGCCGCATTGCGGCGTTGCGGGACGGTTCTAGGGCAGGTTTCGGTTCTGGCCGAGTTATTGAGGAAAGAGGGATCTCCGGGGGCGTTTGTGCGTCTCGTACAATCTCCAGCACGGCTTCCGCGGCGGCCTGTTCAGCCATCTTCTTCGTTGTTCCGACAAACCAGTTGGAGAGAACGTCTTCGGAACCGTCCGCGGTCAATCTGGCGCGAATACAGAACCCGCCCGGCACCACACGCTGCTCGAACCGTGGGTTCGAGATTTTCTTCCGTGCACACCACTCGAGCAAACGGCCTTTTGGATTCTCGGATTGCAGACGCCGCAGATCATCTTCTCGGACCTGCACGGCGTCGTTCACGGTCGATCGCTCGGTCACCAAATCCAACAACACCTGGGCGGCCAGCTGTTCAGCCGTTTTCTTGGACGCTGCCTGTTGTGGTCCGCTCGATAGCGTCTCGCCCTGGTAGCGGAGCGACATATCGGCCAAATAAAAGGCGCCTTGAGATTCCAGTTCCGCATGCGGCTGGTCAATTCGCATTCGCATGCAGAGTTCCAGCAAACGCCCTTTCGGGTTGGTTTGCTTCAGCCGTTCTTCCAGTTCAGCTTCCTCGGGAAACAAGTCCGTATCTTTGGGGCCGAGTACCCAGAGGCGATCTCGGCGATGATCGTCACGGCGTACCAAGCCGGTTGTTTCGAGGACGCGCGCGAACTGGTCGGCTGTCGGCCGATCGACCGTGCGGCCAAACCAGGCTTCCGCCACGGTGGCGGCACGCAACGGCGTTGCACCGGCCGGCCCGAGCAGCTGACGTGCGCGATGAATGTCCAGATCGTCAGCCGTTGGCATTGCCAGAGACCGTCGATTGCCTTTGCCGTGACGTTGCTGATAAGTGCGACGAATGCTGTGTCCATCCTGGCCGATGATCACATCGTCACAATGCAGGCTCTGTTGCATCGCTTCCTTGGCATCCTGGTCTCCATGGACCAGCACGACCGTGTGTGGCTGCATCGCCTCGATCAACGAAACCATCTGCATGCGGTCTGCATGAGCAGATAGGCCATACGTGCCGAATGTGCAGGCAACTGGAACGGTGATTTGCCCGAGTTTCAGTTCTCTCGGGCCCTCCATCGCGGCAAGTTCCAGCAAGGCCCGCCCAGGTGACTCTTCGTCTTGATAGCCGGTCAATAGGATGGCATCTTTTTCGTTCTTGGCGAGTGCTTGGGCATAGCCAAGTGAAGGGCCTCCCGAAAGCATTCCGCTGGAAGATACGATGATACAGGGCGTTGTTTCCAACGCTCGCTTGCGGTCGTCCGGTCGTGAAATCGGTTGGATCGTATCGGTATAGAACGCATGTGGTGTGTGCCGGATTTCGTGGGTCAGGAACCGTGACACGCAGGATTCATGATTGGAATAGAC